>DASUTC010000054.1 GCA_036374795.1 Herpetosiphonaceae bacterium | reverse complement strand
GGGCAGATCGGCGGGCAGGTCGGCGGGCAGATCGGCGGGCAGGGCGGCGGTGGTGGTGAGCAGCAGGGCGGCCTGGGCAGCGCGGAGCATGCGGGCGGTGCGCGCGACGGGGGCGGCGGGGTCGAGCGGCAGGAAGGCGGCGCCGGCCTTGAGGATGGCGAGCTGGGCGACGATCCAATCGGGGGCGCGGGGGAGCAGCAGGGCGACGACGGCCTCGGCGGGGAGGGCGCGGGCGCGCAGGGCATGAGCGAGCTGATTAGCCTGGGTATCGAGCTGGCGGTAGGTCAGGGTGGTAGCCCCATCGGCGAGGGCGAGGGCGTCGGGGGTGCGGGCGGCCTGGGCGGCGACGAGATCAGGGACGAGGGGCAGCGCGGGCATGGGGGCAGGCGGGGGCGGCAGGAGGCGCTGGCGCTCGGCGGGGGTGAGCAGGGCGAGGGCGCGGAGCGGGGCATCGGGCTGCGCGGCCATCCCGGCCAGCAGCGTCGTGAAGTGGCTCCCCATCCGCTCGATCGTTGCCGCCGCGAAGCGCGCCCGGTCATAGACGATCTTCACCACAAGCTGCGGCTCCGCAAAAACACACAGCGAGAGCGGGTAGTTTGGCTGTCGTCGTAGCTCCACCTTGCGGTTGTTCCAGCTACCGCCCTGCGACCGGAGCTTTGAGTCGAGCAAGAAGTTCTCGAAGACCACAATGCTCTCGAACAGCGGCGCACCCGTGGAAATCTCGCTCCATTGCTGCACGTGGGCCAGCGGCGTATGCTGGTAGTCGCGTACGGCAAGATGCTGGCGCCGAAGCTCCTTCAGCCACGCCAGCAGCGGCATCTCAGGCGCCAGGCGCGCGCGCACCGGCAGCGTATTGATGAACAGCCCGACCATCGACTCGACGCCGTCCACGGTTGCGCGACGGCACGACCGGGTAGCGCCGAACACAATATCATCGTGATCGCTGTAGCTCGCGAGCAGGAGCGCCCAGGCGCCCTGGATCACCGTGTTGAGGGTCAGCTCGTGCTGCTGCGCCAGCAGCGTCAGCGTCGTTGTCAGCTCGCGCGATAGCTGAGTCTCGTGATCGGCATAGCCTGCTGCCACAGTCGAAGATGGCTCACGCGCGCGATCGAGCGTCAGCGCGGTAGGTGCTGTAAAGCCTTTGAGCAGGTTTTTCCAGAACAGCTCTGCACCTGATATATCGTTGTGGCGCACCCATGAAACGTACTCGTGGTACGGGCGCGGCTGTGCCAGCGACAGCACCCGGCCCTGGCACAGGGCTTCGTACCAGGCGAACACCTCTTGAAACAGCAAGAGCAACGAGCGTCCATCCAGAATGATGTGATGAAAGGTGAGCAGGCAGCGGTACTCTGCCGCGTCGATCTGAAACACCGAGAGCCGCAGCAGCGGCGCTTCCGTCAGCTTAAAGCTCTGAAGCCGGTCGGCGCGAATATACGCTTCTAGCTCAGCGCGCCACGCTTCACGCCCCAGACCGCGCCAATCGTAGACCAGAAAGGGCAGGTCAACCTGGGAATGCACGTTCTGGATCGGCTCTGGTACGTCCGTCCAGCGGAACGAGGTTCTCAGAATCGCATGGCGGGCAACGACATGCTCCCAGGCGCGCTGAAACATGCCAACCTGAAGATCTTCATGAAGCGCACAGACGACCTGCATCATATCGACTCCGGAGTCCGGAGCATACAGATGGTTGAACAGCATTCCCTGCTGGAGCGGCACCAGCGGGTATGATTCTTCGACCTCTCGCCTATTCATGAACATCCTCCGGCGGTGACATCAAGGGCATGGGTGATCTGCGCGATGTGGGCAACATGTGTGATCAGGGTTCCTCGGAAATGCTGAAGCACGGCTAGCCACGCGCTTCATCGGTGAGCGTGACGATCGAGAGGAGGCGACGCATGCTGCGTCAGCTTAAGATCGAGTGGAACCAGCGGCGCTGGGCCTCGGCGTCGGCATACCTCACTGATTCCGAAACAGCATCAGCTACAGGCAACCGAGCCATGACCGGGCGTATCCGTGCCGGGCACGATAGTCGGCAGATGTGAACATGGACGTGCTCTGGGCTGAGAACACAAAGGTATCTCGATTGACTTACCGGCGCGAGAATCTTGCCTGCTGTTTCAGCCGCAGCGAAGCACCGCAGGTGATGCAGGGCTTCAACCTCATGGGAGCCAAAACGTTACAAACCGAAACTCTTGCACGGATAGCAGTATCGGTGGCGAACGTACGTCACGCAGGTCGGCTCATCAGCCGACGGTTGGAGATGAGGCAGAGCTTCTGGATCGTGTGTCAGACGACCAGTGATCAGGACATGGATGGTCAGGCATGTTGTTTGGTTCAATCGACGGATATGTCTAGCTCTGATACCCACCTATTAACACCACACCAGTGGCTTTGAGGTTCAATGGATTGGAAGATTCGATCGGCGCATACGTGATCTGGTGTACTCCCGCTGTCGCATGCTCTTGAGCATTGGTCACACCTTGGAAGGCGGCAATCCGGATCTTCGCCGGGTCAGCATGCCTCAAGGAGCGTATCGAGGATGCGCGTGAGGTGGTCGACCCTCGCTGCCTCCACCGCCGCCGCAGACGCTTGATTATGGGCTATGCCAAGCTCACTCAAAAAGCCGATGCAGAAGACCGCCGTGTAGAAGGGGAGGATGCGCTGCTGTTCCCGCGTGAGGTTGAGCAGCTCCGTCCACGCCGCGATATAGTCGAGATCCAGCCGTTGTTGCAGCAGGGCCATCTGCGTCAAGGCGACCGTCCAGAGCGGATCGCCGTAGCAGACCACGTCCACATCGACGATGCCTGCGACCCTGCCCCGGTCGATGAGGACGTTCTTCGTGGTGGTGTCGTCGAGGAAGGCGGTGGGCGCGACCGCGTCGAGGTACGCTTTGAACCGTGGCAGCCGACGCTCCACCCGATCGACGTGGCGGAGGTCGACCACGCCGACCCGGGCAATGTGCTGATGCGCGTCGATGAGCGTCTGCGCGACAAGTGCGGTCCAGCTTTGGTGCGGCAGCGCCGTCTGGAGCGCGGTGGCATAGCCGTAGCCGGAGCCAGGCGGTAAGGCGTGGACGAGCCGCTGGATGCGGACGATGGCCGCCGCAACGCCGCGCTTGTGCTGCCGTGACATCTGTGCGTAGACCCGGCCCAGGTCGACCCCAGGCAGATGCTCCAGCAGCATGAAGGCAAACGGGACAATCGTGGCCGTCGCATCCGCGTGGAGCAGGGCGGGTAAGGGCACGCCGCGCGGACGGAGCACGCGCGACCAGTTGATACCGCCAAGCAAGAGCGGCGCGGTATCCGCGCGCGCCAGGCGGACGACGACCCGCTGCCCATGGTCGGTCACGACATCATAGACATAATGGCACAGCCCCGTCGGGAAGCGCTCGATCTGGTGAGCCGGACGCTGCATGACCACTTCGACGACGGTCATGGCGTCCTGTTCGGTCGGCGCGCGCAGCGCTGATTCACTCATGGGCAAAAGGATACCACACGCAGGCGACCAAACGGGGCACGGGCGCAGCGGAGCGAGGCGGGGTCCGCCGGTACGGGTGGGTGATCCGGCTCCAACACCCGGTCAGGCCGCCTCCTTGCGGTGAGGCGTGAGTGAGACGGTTCCCGACACGAGATAAAACACGCCAAACCCGTACTCCTCAACGTCCAGGCTGGTGATTCGCTGCGCGAGGATTCGCCAGGGCTGGGCATCGATCGGGGCTGCGCCCGCCAGCCAGGTCCGTGACGCCAGTCGCCAGGCCGGGTTGAGCAGCGCGCCCGGCAGGGTCGGCACCTGCTTCGCGCCGAAGGCGACCACGCGCGCGTGGTCGTTCACTTGCGCCAGGAGGTTGTCGAGGGCGGCGGGCGCGGTGAGGACCTCATGCGCCGCAAACAGCAGCACGCCATCGAATCGATCGACCACCTGCACGGCATCGGCTGCCGCGACGATCACCTGCACATTGTGCCATCCCTGGCGGTCGATCACCTGGCGTGCTTTGGCCGCCAGATACGGACTGATGTCCACGCCAACGACGCGGCCATCTGGCCCCACGGCGGCACGCAGGTAGGAAAAGCTGCTTCCGGCTCCACACCCGACATCGAGGACATGCGCGCCGGGGTGCAGCGCGAGGCGTTGAACCGCGCGCAGGCGCAGCGGTCGAAACAGGGGATTCGCCACCGGAAGCATGAGCGGTATGAGCCGCGCATACGGTGGGTTGTGGGATCGGCGATCCTCCGGCTTCATCAGGTCCTCCTTTGCTGCGATGCCCATGCCTGAGGAATGATGCGCGGTGAGCGGACAACCACGATGGCGCTTCCGAGCGATGACGCAGCAATATTCGTTGACCCGTACGTATTCTATCAGAGGTGTGTGGAATACGCACCGGCAGCCTGAGAGCAGCGTCCAACGACGGGCATCCGCACCCGACGCGCGTCCTCCGCCGATGCTGCGCAAGCCGGGTGTGTGGTCGTCTAGCCCGTGGTCAGCTATACTGGCCTCTGGGCGGGGCTGAAGCCCGCCACGAGGCCGCTCCGATGGCCCGTCGCGAGGACATCAGCGCTTCGGAATCGTATGCAAGGAGGATCGTCGTGATGCAAGATGATGGATTCCGGTTGGACGAGACGGTGGCGATGCTCGATCGAACGCCTGCACGCCTGCGTGCATTGATCGAGGCTGTGCCTGAACGGTGGGTGCGGGCGACGGAAGGCGACGGCACGTGGTCGCCATACGACGTCATTGCGCACCTGATCGTTGGGGAGCGCACCAATTGGATCGTGCGGGCGCGGCACATTCTGGCAGGTGAGCAGCGACCGTTCCCGCCCTTCGACCGCACGCCGCACGCCGCCGAGAGCCAGGGCACGAGCGTGGATGAGCTGCTGACGCGGTTTGCTGAGCTTCGACGGGCGAATGTCGCTGCGCTTGTGGGCATGAATCTGACGCATGCGGATCTGCTTCGGACGGGGCAGCACCCCGAGTTTGGGGAGGTGCGGCTCGGTCAGTTGCTCGCCACGTGGGTCGTGCATGATCTGAATCACGTGGGGCAGATCGTCCAGACGATGGCGAAGGTCTACGCTGAAGCGGTCGGGCCGTGGCGCGCGTACCTGCCGATCGTGCAGGATCGGGAGTGAGCGGCGGCGTGGGCGCTGCCGCGCTCGAACGAGCGGCAGCGCCCACGCTGGCACAGGTTGCGGCACGGCGATCGGGCACCACGGGAGAGCCGCCGCGCTCGATCATGACGCGACCGAGGCTGTGTTTGGGACCCACGTTGCTGGTGATACTCCCTGGGGGAAGCTGTCGATACGCGCGTTTCACGGATGAAGACCAGACGGTGAAGGATGCATCCAGGCCCGTGGCTACGTATACTCTCATAATCCCGATCACAGTCGGGGCCATCTGGCAAAACGCAGCCTGGTGCTGCGACGTCGTTCCCGTTCGACAAGAGGATTACCACGATGCCTTTCATCTCTCACCATCGCACAGCGCGTCGGGTTGCGTTAACCTTCCTGGTTGTCTTCGCGATGTCGCTTTTCGTCGAGGGCGTCTTTGCCCAATCTGCGACATTCGCCAGGACAGACTACCCCCTGCTTGGAAATACCCACATCGTCGGAGATTTCAACGGCGACGGCAACCTGGACCTGGCAGGGTCGGGGGCACAGTCCGCAGCCGTCATGCTGGGGAATGGCGACGGGACACTCCGCGCGCGGGCCGATTACCCGGTGGCAGCTCAGGCGCAGGACCTCGCGACCGGCGATTTCAACGGCGACGGGAAGCTCGATCTTGTCGTCACGATCAACGATCCGCGTATCAGCCTCTCCCTGCTCACCGGCAACGGTGACGGGACGTTCAACCCGCCCGTGAATCTGCCCAACACCTCTGGCTTTGACTCGCCCGTGGTCGTCGCCACCGACCTCGACAACGATGGGCGGCTCGATGTCGTCATCGCCCATCAAATAGCTTGCTTTACCGCGCCCTGCGTGGTCAGCCGGACGATCTCGGTCTTGCTCGGATTAGGTGACGGCACATTCCGACCGGCGCGCGAGATCGATGTCGGGACCGGGATGGCCGAAATCGTGGTCGGTGACTTCAACCGCGATGGCCGGAAAGATCTGGGGATCGCGGGCGACAGATCCCAGGTCTACATCCTCCTCGGCGTCGGCGACGGCACGTTTATTCGGCAGCCGACGATCACGCCGATCCCGGAGAACAACATCGGCGTCGACGGCACCGACATCGATACCGCCGATTTCAACGGCGATGGATTGCAGGACCTGGCAGTGGCCTTTGCGCTCAACGGGAGCCGGACGGTTATCCTCATGGGCAACGGTGACGGCACGTTCCGTCAGCCGATGATTATTACCGAGCCCGGCACACGGATTCCCCATTATCAGGCTGTCGCCGACTACAACGGCGACGGCTTTCAGGACCTTGCGCTCAGCCTGGGATGGGGGCTCCAGGGCTGGATGGAGATCCTGGACGGCAACGGCGACGGTACCTTTAAGCCACCCGTGCTGTATCTGGTGCCCGACCCGAATTCGAGCACGAGTGGAGGCGTGCTCGCCTCGGCGGACTTCAACCGTGACGGCAAGCCGGACATCGCGCTCCAGTTCGTCGGCGCGAGCAGCGGCCTGGTGATGCTCAGGAATACGACGGGCACCGTGCCGCCACCTACGCCGCAGGCGCCGACGCTGCTAAGCCCGCCCCACGACGCGACGGTCGCGCAGCCCGTCACGTTCGACTGGTCGGACGTGACCGGGGCCGCCAGCTACACGATCCAGATCGACGATTCGAGCACATTCACCGCGCCGCAGATCGTCAGCCAGAGCGTCACCGCGTCGACGTTTACGGCGAGCTCGCTCCCCGCCACGCGGTTATGGTGGCGCGTGCGCGGCGTCAACTCGGCGGGCGTGGCCGGGCCATGGTCCGTGACACGAAGGTTCACGGCGCAGGAGCCGCCCCCACCACCTGGCGCGGCGGCGCTCTCCACCTTGACGCTCAGCCCAACGAGTGTCGTGGGTGGCGCCGCCGCGCAGGGCACCGTCACGCTGACCAGCGCTGCGCCGTCGGGCGGGGCAAGCGTGGCACTTGCGATGAGCAACACCGTTGTCGCGACGGTTCCGGCAAGCGTGACGGTCGCTGCCGGAACAACCAGCGTGACCTTTGCACTGACAACTAAAACGGTAACAGCATCAACGTCGGTCGCTATCTCTGCCGCGTACGGGGGTGTGAGCAAAGCGGCGACGCTGACGGTGCAACCACCGCCGCCAGCCGCCGACACCGTCGCCATTCAAATTGCCGAATATGCATCCGGCAATCGGCAACTGCGCGTCGAAGCAACCAGCTCCCATGCGAGCGCGGCATTAAACGTCTATATCACATCGACGAATACCCTGATCGGCGCGCTGCGTCATGAAGGCGACGGGCGCTACAGAGGAGATTTCTCGCTTGCGTCCAACCCGCAAAACATCACGGTGCGGAGCAGCCTCGGCGGCGAGGCGACGAGGGCCGTAACGCTGAAGTGACCGCGCCGCCAGCGCAGGCCGCGTCAAGCAGCAGCGCCACCCGGCGGCCAACGAAACGCTCGCGCCGCGCTCCTGGCACAGAGGCCCAGCTTGTCCACCTCGACCTCTGTGTCCAGGCTCCCTTCAGCGTCGCTTCAATCGTCCATGGCGAGGTTGAAGAGGGGTAGGACGATGAAGAAGAAGAAGGCGGCGATTAAGAGTGGATCCACCTGACAAGTCCTCCTAACTCCTCCCGTCGCACTCCGAGCCTGCAAGAACGGGTCCAGCAGCCGATGGGCGTACGAGGCGCTGGCAAGGCCGACGAAGCTCTGCCATCGCCTCGCCATGATCCGTGGCGCATCCTGCTGTGGCTCATGACGCCATCAATCGATCCGGCGTGGTGAGAGCCAGTTCAAGATCAGCCCCGCAATCACGCCGATCGTCACCACGCCCATGACGCCCAGGGCAGAGGCGAGCACCCGTCCGAGCGTCGTCAGCGGCGTGACATCGCCGTAGCCGATCGAGGCGGCGGTGATCAGCGCCCAGTACAGGCCGTCCCAGTACGAGAACGAGCGCTGCGCCTCGTCCGGGAGCGTCGCGCTGGCAGCGGACTCGATCTGCTGCTGGATCACGCCGCTTTCGGCCCAGACGAACAGCAGCGGAAAGACGACCACAATCAGGATGACCTGGAGCAGCAGGTAGGCGATGAGCGTGCGCCGCCAGCGCCGCACGCGCCGCATCTCATAGAGGTACGCGCGGTTGCGCAGCCGCTGAAGCTCCACATCCGTCAGCGCGGGAAGCGTCGGGGCGAGCTTGAGAAGCTGAAACATCTTCTCGTACGCCTGCTGCTGCTCGTACTGCTGGAGCGCATAGCGCAGCAGATTACGCTCAAGTGACTGGACGTGCTCGGCCATGGCGTCGCTCTGAAAGCGAAAGCTGTAGAGCAGATCACAGTACTCGATCACGGCATCGGCGGATTGCCAGCGAAACTCCGCAAAATCCTCCGGCTCGATGCGCTCCGCCAGGAAGCGCGAGAAGCGCTCCTGCTGAATAATCTGGGGCGTGTCCTCCAGCGTGAGCAGAAACGACCGGCGCACGCTGCGCGCCTGATCGGTATCATCCGGGCCAAGCGTGCCGTACACATCGATGAGCTGGTCTAAGACCTCGACGCGCTCCTCCTCCGACACCTTCTTCCGGCTCCGCGCGATCAGCGCCGCTGCCTGTTCGCGCCGTGTCGCCCTCATCGTCATCCGTCATTCCTATCTGTGTCGGCGTGGGGTGGAGCAACCATCGCGGGCGACGGTCGGCAGCGGCCCGTGCGCCGTGCCCCGCACTCACAGATCCATGGCACGTTCAGGGTCCTCACGCGACCGTGGCATCATGCGACGGGTCGCGCAGCGCTGCCTGGTCAATCTCCGTCCCCAGCACCGCACGCAACTGCTGGAGCGCGCCGGGCACCCGCTCCGGGTGCTCGTCCAGGGTGCGAGCGAGTGCATCCAGCGCCTTCTCGATCAATAGCCCATCCAGGAGCAGGATTTGATCCGCCCGCGCCTGGGGCACAAACGGTGCCGCTCCTGCGCTGTGCAGGTAGCCCTGGAGGAAGGCGGCGCTCACCCAGCGGACCCAGCAGCGCGCCTGCCCGTCGAGGCGTGCCTGCTGAGACTGTCCACGGGCACGCTCCCGCTTGTGCTCAAGGCCCGTCGTCGTTGCCGCATACAGCGACCGGAGCATCCCGGCCAGATCCTCGAACGCCGCCCGCTTCAGCCGTCGCTCAAGCACGGGCCGCCGCGACTCGCCCTCGAAATCAAAGATCACGACATCATCCCCGGTGTCTAGCACCTGCCCCAGATGATAATCCCCGTGGCACCGGATGCGAACCGCATCGATCTTGCGGGCGGTGACGGCTTTGAGACGCTCGAGCAGGCGCTGCTCGCCGTCCAGCAGCGCGCGGATGTCCGTGTGCAGGCTCGTGGGGAGATCGGGCTGCCGCCTGCGCAGGTCATCGAAGACCTCGCTGACCACGCTCCGGAAGGATTGGTACAGCGCGCGTTGATACAGCGGCGTGAACGGCTGGGGGGCGAAGTCGGCATCCTCCGGGTCGCTGGCGAGCGCCAGATGCAGCTCGGCGGTCCGCTGGCCCAGCAGCCGGACCCGATCAAGAAACGGGCCGATCAGCTCGCGCACATCGGTCGGCGGCTGCTGATCGGCGAGCGCAAGGAGCGCCGCAGCCGTCACCGGGCCATCGTCCGCCACCGACGAGCGGTGCGCGGCCCGACCAAGATACTCCCGCAATTGCGTCTGCATCGTTTCCCACAGCTCGCCGTGGTTTGGGATGAACGGCTGAAGGATGGCGAGAGTCGTCGGCTCATGCTGATTCTGATGATACGCCAGCGCTCCCAGCATCGCGGGGCTGTGAGGAAAGCGATGCTCGGTCAGAAAAGCTCCGATCTCCAGCTCCGGGTTCACGCCGTCATCCAGGCAGCGGATCAGCTTGAGGATCAGCTCGTCGCCATAGACGATCGCCGTGTTGTTATGCGTCGCGTGGAGCGTCGTGATCGACGGCCCGGTCGTCGTGGCCCGGCGGCGTCGCCGGAGCTTGGGCCGTGGCGTCACGGTGGTCGTCCCGGTGAGTCCCTGATAGTGCCGTCCGTGGACTACCGTGTCGAGCAGCGCTGCGGCGAAGGCCTCGTCCCACATCGCGTCGTAGAGCACGCCCTGATCGCCGCCGCTGGTATCTCGCAGCCGCGCGACGACCGCGTGCGCGCTGCGGGATACCAGCCTGCGCGCCTCGCCGCCGCTCAGGCAGGCCAGCGGCACGAGATAGGTCTGCGATTCGTCGTCCGCATACTGGACGCGCACGATCGTGAGATAGGCTTTTCGGTCGCCCACCGGGATCGGAATGCGCTCCTGAACGGAGGTCCCCAGGATAGTCCGATGCTTGCCGAAAAACCAATTGCGCGCCACGAGGTAGGCCGGCAGCACATCTTCCAGCGCCGTCCGGCCATCACCGCGCACAAGATCCTCCCACGCGCCGTCCCAGGTGATGGTCGGAATCTCCTCGTCCTCCGCCGTGGCGGGCCGGGCGGCAGGCTGTGGCTCCAGTGCAAACCAGCAGAAGGCGTGCGGTGCCAGGGTGAGTGGATAGGGCTGCTCGCCAAGCGCTGGAAAGGTCGTGCGGCCAAAGAGCTCGACGGGGCAGCGGTCCGCGAACGCGGCGAGGTCAAGCTCCACATGCTGGAGGAAGCGCGATAGATTGGCGACGACCAGGATCGCCGTCTGCTCATCGTGGCGCAGAAACGCCAGCACCTTGCGGTTGTCGGGGCGGAGAAAGGTGATCTGGCCGCGTCCAAACACCGGGTAGCGCTTGCGTAGCGCCAGCAGGCGCTTCATCCACGAGAGCAGCGACGATGGGTTGCTCTGCTGCGCTTCGACATGGATCGTTTCGTGATGGTACTCATGATCCACAATCAGCGGCAGGTAGAGCTGCTGAGGATTGGCGCGGGAGAAGCCCGCATTGCGATCGGCGCTCCACTGCATCGGCGTCCGCACGCCGTTGCGGTCGCCCAGAAAGACGTTGTCGCCCATGCCGATCTCGTCGCCGTAGTAGAGCACCGGCGTGCCCGGCAGCGAGCAGAGCAGGCCGTGCAGCAGCTCGATTTTCCGGCGGTTGTTGTGCAGCAGCGGCGCGAGCCGACGGCGAATGCCCAGGTTGATCCGCGCGGCCTCGTCGCGGGCATAGGTCCGGTACATATAGACCCGCTCGGTATCCGTGACCATCTCAAGCGTCAGCTCGTCGTGATTGCGCAGGAACAGCGCCCACTGCGCGGTGTCCGGGATCGGCGGTGTCTGCGCCAGAATATCGAGGATCGGGAAGCGGTCCTCGCGGCGGATCGCCATGAACAGGCGGGGCATCAGCGGGAAGTGGAAGGCCATGTGGCACTCGTCGCCCTGGCCGAAGTAGGCGACCGCGTCTTCCGGCCACTGGTTGGCCTCGGCCAGCAGCATGCGGGCCGGGAAGTGCTCGTCGATATGCCGCCGCAGCCGACGGAGCGCCGCGTGCGTTTCGGGCAGGTTCTCGCCCGTCGTGCCCTCCCGCTCGAAGAGGTAGGGAACCGCGTCGAGCCGCAGCCCATCCACGCCGAGCCGGAGCCAGAAGTCGACGACCCGGCGGATCGCCGCGCGCACGCGCGGGTTCGCATAGTTGAGGTCGGGCTGGTGCGCATAGAAGCGGTGCCAGT
This sequence comes from Herpetosiphonaceae bacterium, assembly GCA_036374795.1. Classification (NCBI taxonomy): domain Bacteria; kingdom Bacillati; phylum Chloroflexota; class Chloroflexia; order Herpetosiphonales; family Herpetosiphonaceae; species Herpetosiphonaceae bacterium. The sequence goes on along the minus strand of DASUTC010000054.1, from coordinate 7,067 downwards.
AGTAGGCGTTGGCGACGGGGTCCCACGTCCAGTTTGAGCCCTCGAAATCCTGAAAGATGATCCGCGCGTCGCGATACCGCTCGGGCGTGTCACTCCAGACGTAAAAGTCGCGCCAGGGACTTCCCGGCCTGGCACGCCGGGCACGCTGAAACCAGGGATGCTGCGCTGAGGTATGATTCAGCACCAGCTCGGTGATGACCTTCAAGCCGCGCGCATGGGCCGCCTTCAGGAAGGCTTTGAAGTCGCGCAGGGTCCCGTACGATGGATGCACATCGGTGTAGTCCGCAATATCATAGCCGTCGTCCTGCAACGGCGACGGGTAGAACGGCAGCAGCCAGAGCGCCGTCACGCCCAGGTCCTGGAGATAGTCGAGCTTGCTCGTTAAGCCGCAGAAGTCACCGATCCCATCGTCGTTGCTGTCGGCAAACGCCCGGACGTGGAGCTCATAGATAATGGCGTCTTTGTACCAGACGGGATCCTGGTTCCTCGTGCTACGTGCGACGCGCTGACTCATATGTTGCGTACCTCCCAGGCTGTGCGTGAACACCGATGATGGCCGCGACCGCGGGCGGAACAGGCAACGTCACCACGCCATCATGCAGTGAGAAGCAATGCCTATGCCATCGCACGGCGTACGTTCTGTGGCGCGCGGTGGTCGGTGGCGGGTAATGAGCACGACGTATCACGCCGATGCTTCGGATGTCCGTGCCAACCGGCGTCCCTGGCTCCATAGTGCAAAATAGCGCAAAATAGCGCAAAACACGTGTGATACCTCTGGTGCAAGATTCTCGCTGCCGGTGATCCTTTTCTAGGCGTAGTGGTTCGACACAGGACTAGCAAAGGAGATCCCTATGGAACAGGCGCTCCGTTCCGCGAGGAGCCAGGTAGTTGGACGTTCCTTCACGCGCGTGCGGGACAGCGTCCAGATCACCAGCGATACGGCCCTTGCCATCTGCACGGTCGTGTACTTGCTGGCGATGCTTGTCGTCGTCGCCTGGCAGTTGTTTGACACCTGGATTGGGGCATACTCGCTCCCCGCGTGGCTGGGCTACGATCGGGCGCGCATGGACACGCCCTCGTTTCGTCTGATTGCCTACACCGTGATTGGCGGTGCGCTCGGCTCCCTGGTTAATGGCATCCGCAGCTTTCTGATTCACCACCATGCCTTTGCCGGGCGGTACGTGTGGAAGTACATCACCGCGCCCTGGATGGGCGCCGCGCTCGCGCTGCTGGTGTATGCGCTGATCCACAGCAGCACGGCGGTATTTGCGGGCAATGGAGAAACCAGCAGCGGGAGCACGCAGGCCCTCGCCAATTTCGCGGCTGGCGCGCTTGCAGGCTACGGCGCAAAGGATGTGTTTATCTGGCTGGATGCGCAGGTGCAGAAGCTCTTTAAGGTCGAGCAGCCGACACCTGATGTGCAGGGCCAGGCGCCCGCAACGGCGGCAGCAACGCTGCACACGCATGATCAGGCGGTCGGGAACGTGTCCACCGTCGCGCCGCATACCGGAACACAGCCGGGCACGGTCGTTGCGCAAACGCCACCGCCAGGCACGCCGATACCGCGTGGGGAAGAGGTGAATCTGACCGTTACCGGCGATGCGCCGGGTCATGATACGCCATCCGAGGCATAGCAGGGCACAGACGGGATGGCACGGCAGACTGAGGGAACTGCCAGGCGCGTGCTTTCGGTAGCGTCGTGGGGCGCGCCGCCCCTCACCGTCGCCGCGCGTCGCTGCCAGCCAGTGGCGGATGGCAGCGTACAGCGCACCGTGACGCTGTACGCTCTCTGGGCGCATCGGCCTTACATCGGCGCCGCACTCAAGCTCTCGTCGGGGCTGATCTCGACGTAGCGCTCCCACAGGTCCGCCGCGATCTGCTCAGGCTGCGCACGCACGCCCTGCGCGATAAAGTACTCGCAGACCCGCGTAACATCGCGATCGAAGATCTCGCGGGCGTTGCGGTTGGTTGCGGCGTAGGTGATCTGCGGGAAGTCGATAATCGTCAGCTTGCCCTCCCAGTACAGGATATTATAGGCCGACAGGTCGCCGTGGATTAGCCCCTGCGCCAGCATCAGCTCGATGTTGCGCAGCACCTCCTCGAATAGCCGCTGCGCCTCGCGCGCTGCAAGCCGCACGCCGTTCATCGTCGGCGCCGCCGTCGAAGCATCGCCGTGGTAGCTCATCAGCAGTGCATTGTCGTTGGCGGCGACGGGCCTGGGCACTGCCGCGCCGAGCTGGTGGAGACGCTCCAGCGTCGTGAACTCGTGCATCAGCCATGACGTGTGCGACACCTGCTTGCCAAACGCCGTCTTCTTGCCCAGCGCCCGCATCAGGCGATCATCCGTGGATTTGACCGGACGACCGTCGGGCGTCCGGATCGTGCGTCCGTCGCGGTATAGCTTGTCGTTGCGCAGGTTACGGAACTGGCGCGGTCGGTAGACCTTCGCCGCCAGCAGCTCGCCGGTATGCGGCTGGGCCTGGCAGCGGTAGACGCTGGCCTCCTTGCCGCCCTTGACGCTCGCCAGCACATCGCTGATCAGCTCGTCGGTGTAGAACGACGCTAGCGAGGCCCGCAGCCACTCGGCCTCGAACCGCGCCGGTACGTAGGTCATCGTGAGGCTCCCGGCCTCAGCCGAACCGCCGACCTCGGCAGCGCTCGCTGGGCGGGCGCTCTGCTTACGCTTGGCGACCTTCCGATCGCGCTGTGACCGGCTGAGCTGCTCTTCGTAGAACTCAAGATCATCGAGATACGTCTCGTCGTTGGTGCTCACAGTGATATGCCTCCGCAGCATAAGGAGATGTTTGCCAACACGAGGCGCCTGCGGCAGGCACAAAAACGCCGCGGGCGCGAACGCTCACGGCTTCTATGGCAGCACGAAGCGATGAGCGCCAGCATGGGCCGCCCACGGCTCAACAGCAAGGGGAGGGTCTTTGGGAAAGCTACCTGCGGTTTAGCGAGAGAATGGGCGACACCAGGTTGTCAACAGTGGCAGTCATCATGTCGCCTCCTTGTGGTAGAACGATAATCGTACAGCAACCATAGCAGAGCCCGGCGCGATTGTCAATACGACGATCGACTGAGCCGATGCGCGCGTGCGCGGCGTGCGGAGCGAGAAGCTCGTCGGATGCGGATGAAGCGGCACATCGATCCGTCCAACGCCTGGCTCCACGCTACGCACTACCCGCTGTGGCTGCGGTAGAGCGCCGTGCGCACCTTGCTGGGTAGCGGATACCTGGCCTGCGGATTGACCCAACCGATCACAGTCTCGCCCTGATGCAGGTGTGGCCCACGCACGAGCAGCTCGCTCAATCGCTGATAGTGGTGGAAGAAGTCGGCGCGATCACGAAACCGATGCCGTTGCACAACCATAGCATCGTTGCGCTCCGCGCGCTGTTGCAGGGAGCGCATTGCGGCGCGCAGGGCGTCTTGGGTAAGGCCCGGAGCCTCAACGCTGATCAGGAGAATATTCGTGTGCTGCGGCAGCAATTGGCCTAATTTGCCGCAGACCATATCGGCGAGTCGATCCTCCAGCGGCGCGCGCTGCGAGGTTAATGCTGGCTCCTGTGCCTGGGAGGGACCGTGCGTGCTCTCGTGGACCATGCGTAGCCGGGTGACTTCGACCATAAAAAGGGTGCTGGTGGTAAAAGTAACGGCGAAATCCGGGCCGCGCAACTGTCCGCTCGGCGGCGGCTCGTACACGAGGCTCAGGGAGCGCTCCTGAAGGAGCAGGTAGGCCGTTTCCAGCTCAAGCCGCAGATCGAGCAGGCTTTCGATCTCCTGCGTGGCGCGCAGCTTCTTGCGGATTTTGGCGCGGAAGGTAGTGACGAATGCGGTAAAGCGACGTGACGAAGATAGCCATGTTGCCATCGGCGCTGCAAGGAGATGCGCCTGCCCATCGAAGAGGTACGTCAGTAATTCATCAAGTAACATCGCGGTGCTCGTGCGAGAACGTCATGCGAAAGTGTACCACATCAGGGCCGAGCACTGCGATAGGTTCGTCATCGCGCCTGCGATCTCAACGAGTCCTCAGAAGCGGCATGCGCCGATGGCGCCGGTCGTCCGGCTCAACCGGGCTGCCCCGGCAGGCGTGTCATGGCGCGCGGTGTTCCAGGGGGTACGGTGTTGTTGAGGACATGTGCGATCCCGCTCTCCAATGTGCTGAGCGTGCGAATACCGGCGAGCGACAGGTCAAGATTAGCCAGCGTCTGCGCAACGTGTGGCGTGATCCCCACTAAGATGACCTCCGTGCCCAGCAAGCGCGCGGCCTGGGCAATCCGAACCAATCCCGCTGCGACCATATTGTCGATCCTGGGCACGCCGGTAATGTCGAGCAGGAGCAGGCGCGCGCCTGTTTGTTCCAGCGTTCCGAGCGCCTGCGATTGCATGAGCGACACGCGCTCCTCGTTCATCTCGCCGACAAGCGGCATCACGAGCATGTCGCGGCTCAGCGGCAAGATCGGGACGCTTAAGTTGCGGATAATGGTCTGCTGCTCTTCGATGCGCGTGATGTGTGCGGTGCTTTCCATGTGGGCGCGCTCGACCTCCAGCCGTGCCGCCTCCGCGACAGCCACCTGATGCTGGAGAGCGTCCGTCTGTTGCCGTACCGTCGCGGCCATCTGATTGAAGACCTGCTGGAGCTTGCCAATCTCATCGCGACTCGTGATGTCCACGCTGCAATCATCCCTACCCTCGGCTATCCGCTGTGCCACCCGTGCGAGCTCGTTGATCGGGCGGACGATCACGCGGCGCAGGAGCATCAGCGCGATGATACTGAGCAGGATCAACAGCGCATAGAGCACCGACGTTGTAATCAGATTCCACTGGCTTCGTCCATCGATGAGCGACTTTGTCGCGGTGATGTCGCGCGCAAGGACCGCGTCTGTTGCCGTTTGCAGCGCGTCGGCTTCGGTCATCAGGGTGTCCAGGGCCTCCTCGATGTCGTCGGGAGCCGCGACATCGGGATTTGGCGGGAGCGCCGCCAGCGCAGCAAGCTGCTGCTGCGCTCGTTCCATAAGGGTCACGCGGCGCTGCTGAAGGCGGCGATAGTCCTGCTCATCGGCGTTGCGGCTGGAAGCATCCGTAAGCCGATCCAGGGCAGCAAGGTGTGTCGCTGCAACCTGCATCGCCGCCTGAGCCTCCTCCAAATCATCGCCTTCCCGCTCTTCCATAAACGCATCGCTCTCGCCTAGCGCGGTGTTGAGAGACGCAGCGAAGTGATCACTCTCCGTGTAGTGTTGAAGCGTATAGTCTACAAGGTGGGTGCTGGCGCGGCGGCTCTGGATGGTGCCAATGATCGTGAAGGCTGCCGCGATAGTCGTGAGCGCAAGAAACAGGCCGAAGCCGAACGTCACTTTGCTGGTGAGCGAGCGAGGCATGGGTATCCTTTCGATGTCTCATCGTCGGCAAAGGGTACCAACTGCCAGCGTTGAGGCGCCATAGGCCGGTGGGGGGAGCTACTGGCTGACATTTGGCAGGGTGCTATTAAGCGGGGGATTTGGCGATCACGACGGTTCAGGCCATACAGGCATCGGTGATGCCACGACGCGGGGACGTAGCGGATCTATCGCGATGGGAGCGCATCACGGCGCGGCGCTGGACGCTCACTCCGGCTTGCGTTCTTGATACCGATCGGGAGCGTAGCGCGCCGCGATCAAGCCAGTCGCCTCCTCGACGTTGATCGCCTGCACCAGGACGCCCTCCTGGCCGTATGGAAGATACGCCTGGCACTGGCCGGACGGCGCGATCAGGCTGGTCGCCGATTCTTGAAAGCGCAGCGCATAATTGACACTGGCAAAGTAGATCGTGTTCTCGATGCTGCGCAGCATCATGGCCTTCTCGTAGTATGGGCTGCTGGCCGCGCCCCACTGCGCGGGACGGACACCTCGATGATCGCTCCCTGTGTGGTGGGGATGAAAGACGATGGTAGCACCCCGCACCGCCGCCCAGCGCACCGTCTCTGGATAGCGCCAGCCCTCATGGCAAATCACCACGCCAAACTTAACCCGGTTGATCTCGAAGAGCTGCCGGTTTTGTCCGGGCACATAAAACTGATCTTCGCTCGGAGCGAGCTGATTCTTGGTCTGGTATCCCTGAATCTGGCCCTGGGCATCGATCACCACGGCGACGATCTGCCGACCTGCCTCGGTGATCCGCTCCATCCCAAGGATCGTGGCAATCCTGTAGGCGCGTGCCCACTGCGCTACCGACCGCAGGACGCGCTCCTGCTGCGTCCGATCAAAGGGCACAACTGCAAAATCCTGTCCTCGCAGACCTGGGAGATAGGCTTCAGGGAAGCATACGATTTCCGCGCCGTGGGCCGACGCTTCGGATACGAGCCGCTTGATCGTGTCCAGGCCCGCCTCAAGGGATGCGGCGACACACGGCGATGCCAGGGCGATGATCATGGAGCACCTCAGATCTCAGGCGTCGGCGAAGGGGAAGCGCTGCGCCGCTTTCTGCTCGTTGAGCCAGCCCTCAAAGCCCGTGGTATGCCAGTCGAGGTCAGCGCCGAACAGCGAGCGGAAGCGCCGACCCGTCGGGTGCTCTTCGAGCGGTGTTCGTCCGTCCGCAGGCAGGCGCATATCGCCGTCGACATACTCGACCACCGTGATGCGCTCGCGTGGCAGGTGATCAAGGCCGCGCTTGAACAGCATCGCCACCTCGACATCATCGATCGGTAAGCTGTATCCGATGATCACAGCCCTGTCCGCCTCCTTCATCGCACGCTCGGCCTCGCGCCACACGCGCTCGATATGCGGGTTCTCGTAATCCTTGACGTACGTCGGCGTGATCAGGATCGGACTCACAAAGCCATCGCATCGCGGACGATTGCGACACGGCGTGCCGCGACAGCTATACGCATCGTCGAATGGCACCGAATAGTACAGCTCATCGAGCGCCTTTGCGGTCCGCATGCCCTCGGATACGAACAGATCGAGTCGCTTGCAGCGCTCGCAGTAGAGCCAGTTCAATGATCCGTGGATCTTCAGGAGCCGTCCGAAGATGCCGTCCCTCCGGAAGTCCATGTACCGCTCGGTGGCGAGATCCACACAGTAATCGGGCGG
>DASUTC010000053.1 GCA_036374795.1 Herpetosiphonaceae bacterium | reverse complement strand
CTGTATGACTTTCTCACATCGACACCGCCACGGCTTCAGCACCTCGTGTCTGGTGGTAGCATTCGGTGGTACACTCGCTTCACCCCCAGCGGGTGGAAGTGAGGTCGGCGATGGAAGAACAGTGGATTGCGGATCGCGCCGCGCTGCGTGCCTTCCTCCAGGCGCATCCGGATTGGTCGCACCCCCAGCTGGCTCGCGCGATCGGCCGGTCGGTGAGTTGGGTCAAGAAATGGCGGCATCGCTTACGCACGGCCCCGCCTGACGATCCCGCCGTGTTGTGGAGTCGTTCGCGCGCCCGCCACACCCCACCCGCGAAGACCCATCCCCTGGTCGTCGAGCGCCTGCTTACCCTGCGCGATGAGTTGCCCACGACCCTCCATCGCACCCCCGGCCCGCGGGCCTTGCAGTACTATCTCGCCCACGATGCGGAGTTAGCCGCCCAGGATCTCACCCCACCCCGCTCCACCGCCACGATCTGGCGGATCTTGCGGAAGTACGGGCGCATCCTGCCGCGCGTCCCGCAGCCGAAGGAACCCCTGGATCGACCACCCCCGCTCACCACCTGGCAACTCGATTTCAAAGACGCCGCCACGGTCCCGGCTGATCCCAACGGCAAACGCCAGCATGTCGTCGAGGTTCTCAACACCATCGATACGGGCACCTCGATCTTGCTGGATGCCCAAGTGCGCGGTGATTTTGTCGCCGAAACCGCCCTGGAAGCCGTGGCCGACCTCGTCCAGCGGCACGGGGTCCCGCAGCAGATCACCTTTGACCGCGATCCGCGATTCGTGGGCAGCGCCAGCGCACGCGATTTTCCCTCCGCCTTTGTGCGCTTCTGGCTGTGTCTCGGGGTGGCGGTAGAGGTCTGTCTGCCGCATCATCCTGAGCAGAATGGATTCGTCGAACGGTACCACCGCACCTTCAAGGAAGAATGTTTACAGATCTACCAGCCGACGACCGAGGCGCAGGTGCGCAGCATTACGACCCACTTCCACCGCTTCTACAACGAGGAGCGGCCCCACCAGGGACTGAGTTGCCGCAATTAGCCACCCCGCAGCGCGTTTCCTGTCCTCCCGACCTTGCCACCTGTGCCGTCGGAGGTGGACCCGGATCGCTGGCTGACCATGCTGCATGGGCGATGCTACACCCGGCGGGTCGATGCGCATGGCAGTGTGACGGTGGCGGATGCGCACTACTACATTCGGCACGCGCTTAGGGGGCAGTATGTGCTGCTCCAGATCGATGCCGACGCCCGGGAGTTCGTGGTGTATCACCAACAACAGGCGATCAAACGGCTGCCGGTCAAAGGGCGAGTGGGGCAACGGGTGTCGTTCACGCAGTGGGTCGAGCAGCTCAGTCAGCAGGCGCGGCAGGATCACTTCCGTCAGTGGCGCGAGCAACGGCGCGCCCAGGCCGGAAGCTCGCCAGCGGACCCGATGTGCTAAAGTCGCGGCGGTGTCGATGTGAGAAAGTCATACAG
>DASUTC010000052.1 GCA_036374795.1 Herpetosiphonaceae bacterium | reverse complement strand
AGCAGAGCGTCAGAAGACCAGGCGAGGATTTGGCGAGCGGAGGTGATGTTGAGGTGACCGGCATGTCGCATCAAGTTCAGAGACCAGGTGCGCAGTTGAGCAAAGACACCGGGCTGGCGTCGAATACGGCAGGCGTCTTCGCCCATGGCGACATCGCGCACGTGGTGCAGGGAGTTTTCGATCAACCAATGGTCGCGAACGGCGTGCGCTGCGGTACGGGCGGACAGTTCGCGGGTGCAGACATACCATGCGATCTCGCCGCGTGGCTGCCACTGCTTGAGCGCCGGGTCGAAGACCTCGGTGTTGCGGCGAACCCGAACCAGACAGCGGATGCCGGGCCACTGCTCGGGCACACAGTGGGTGGCCAGCGGCCACACCGAGGTGGTTCTGGATTCGATGCGGTTTCGCTGCCCGATCTGATCTTCGTGATGGCCATCGCTGGGAGGAGTCTGCTCAGACAGCGCCACCATCGCTTTCAGCAGCGCGGGCTGGTTGCCTTTGAGTTGAACCAGCACGTCGTTGCCGCTGGCGACGGCGACTTGCAGCGTTTTTTTGGCAATGCAGCGCATCCAGCGTGAACAGCCTGCCTTGCAGCCCGAGGTCTTGAATCAACCGCTGTGCCGCAGCAATCTCGCCGCCCTTGTCCCCATCGGCCAGCGCCACCTGGCCGATCACCAGGCGCTCAGCGGTGGCAAACGCCGACAGCCACTGCAGCGCGGCAGTATCGGCAAAGCGATCCAGGCTGCCGCGCAAGGTCTTGCCGTCGATGGCAATGGTGGTCGCGGCCTCGGTGTTGCGCAGCACCGCGCGTGCATGGCGGCGCAGTGCCTGTTCGATGGCCTGTTGATCCAGACCCAGCAGGATCGCGCGCAAGCCCGTGTGCCCTGGTGCCTGTCTCCAAGCCAGTCCCGTGTGCACCTGCAACCACGCAAATCGCGCCTCAATGAAGCGCGCTATCGCACGGTACGAATCCGCTCCCGCTGCCACCGCCAGGATGCAGCACAGCAACACATGCGGCAGGTCATACATCCGCCCCTGTCCTCTCCGGGCATCCGGTATCGCGTTCAGCTCTCTCAGTTCCAGCATCTCTCAATCGACGGCCTCATCGGGGCGCGAATTGTCAGCGTTGAACAGCCCTGAACAGATCCCGGTGCGTCAAGTTCTCTTTTCGCAAAGATGGCAGATATGCAGGTGAATTCTGTGCCTCCTCTG
>DASUTC010000051.1 GCA_036374795.1 Herpetosiphonaceae bacterium | reverse complement strand
CTGGCCGCGAAAGAGGCGCTTGAGAAGACCGATGCCAAGGTCAAACATGTGATCCTGCTGACCGATGGCTGGTCGTCGGCGGGCGAGCAGACCCACATCGCGCAGGAGCTACGGAACGAAGGGATCACGCTCTCGACCGTCGCGGCGGGCGGCGGCTCAGCGCCCTACCTGGAGCGGCTGGCCGAGACAGGCGGCGGGCGCTACTATCCCGTGACCAACATGGAGGACGTGCCGCAGATCTTTGTCGAGGAGACGGTTAAAACGATCGGCTCGTATCTGATCGAGCAGCAGTTTGTCCCGATGCTGTCGGGAGAATCGCCGATTCTGCGCGGCCTGACCGATCAGGGCTGGCCCTCGCTCTACGGCTACAACGGCACGGAGCTAAAGAATACGGCGCAGCTAATCTTGCGCTCTCCCGACGGCGATCCGGTGCTGGCGCAGTGGCAGTACGGGCTGGGTCGATCGGTGGCCTGGACCTCGGATCTCAAAGGGCAGTGGGGCACGAATCTGATCCGCTGGGAGCAGTTCGGCACCTTCGCAGCGCAGCTTGTCGCCTGGACGGTGCCACGGCAGGAGGAGAACGCGCTCAACGCGCAGACGCGCATCGAGGGCACGCAGGCGATCGTCACCGCCGAGGCGCGCGATAAAGATGGTAGGCCGCTGCCGGATGCGCAGGTGACGGCGACGCTGGTAAAGCCCGACGGATCGAGTCAGCCACTCGATCTGCGCCAGGTCGGGCCGGGGCAGTTTCAGGGAGCGATTCCCAATCCGCAGACCGGCTCGTATCTGGTGCAGGTCAGCGGCCAGAACCAGGGCCAGCCGATCGGCCAGCAGATGGTGGGGATGGTCGTGCCGTACTCGCCTGAGTATCGTCAGCAGCAGAGCAATCCCGCGCTGCTTCAGCGGGTCGCGCAGGAGACGGGCGGCAAGGCGCTTGAGACACCGGCGGCGGCGTTCGAGCATAACCTGGCCGCGGTGCGTCGCGCCCAGGAGATCAGCTGGCCGCTGCTGCTGCTGGTGGCGCTGCTGCTGCCGCTGGATATTGCCGTGCGACGCTTGAGTCTGCGGCGGCGCGATCTGACCGAGGCGCGCGCCTGGGCTGCCGCGCGTCTGCCGTCACGACGAGCGAAACCAGCCGACGCGCAGCCAGTGCTGGGCGATCTCCACCGGGCCAAGGCCCGCGCCGCAACCCGTGGCGCGCGGCGCAACCCACAGGCAGCGCCGCCGGTCGAGGTTCCAGAGCAGGCACCTGCCGCAGCGCCCGTCGCGCAACGTCCACAGCGGGCCGCGCCGCCGATCGAGCGACCGAGCGCGGATGAAACCCGTCAGGTGGTCGATGTATCCGAGCCGGGAGCGCCGACCGCGCCCGACGATGCGCTGGCCCGCCTGCGCGCCGCCAAGCAGCGTGCCCGACGGAAGTAAAGACATTGCCTATCGTAGGCGTATTGCGGATACGTTCGCAGGGGCGTGATGGATGACGCCAGGGGGTCGTAGGGACGGCCCGCCGGGTCGCTCCAGGCGAGGCAACGCCTCGCCCTGCGATGATGGTAGCATCCCCGGAATCAATCCAGTCGCACCTTTGCCCCGAAGTTCTTCGCCTCTTTGCTCACGAAATACGACTCGCAGGCAGCGTCGAGGAGATCGGGGCTGAATGTGGGCGGATCCATGTTGTACTTCGCGATGTTGATCATCTGATCGAGGATGTCGCGGGGGTGGCACATGCGCAGGGGTCGATCGAACGGCTTGTACCACTTCTCAAGCAGGTAATCGAGGCCGCGCGGATCGAGCGTGACTTTGCGCCCGTTGCAGACCAGCCCCCAGATCTGCCGCCACTGCGTCTCGTCGGGGTCGCGCACCTCGATCTTGAACTTGATGCGGCGCAGGAACGCCTCGTCCGCGAGCTGGTTCGGATCGAGGTTGGTCGAGAAGATCAGCAGTTGATCGAAGGGGATCTCGATCTTCTTGCCGGTGATCGTCGTCAGGTAGTCGTAGCGCTTCTCCAGGGGCACGATCCAGCGGTTGAGCAGGTCCATCGGGCGGCACTGCTGGCGGCCAAAGTCGTCGATCAGGAAGATGCCGCCGTTGGCCTTCATCTGGAAGGGCGCTTCGTAGAACCTGGCCGTCTCGTTGTAGATCAGATCGAGCATCGGCAGCGTCAGCTCGCCGCCGACGATCACCACGGGCCGTTTGATCTTGGCCCAGCGCTGATCGTACTGCTTTTCGGGATCGATAATGCCGTCGTCGACTTTCTCGTGAACGATGCTGTCGAAGAGCTTAATGATCTGGCCGCCGGCCTCGACGGCGTACGGGATGAAGATGTGATCGCCCATCAGCCGCGTGATGCGCTCGGCGATGCTGGTCTTGCCGTTGCCGGGATAGCCGAAGAGAAAGATCGAGGAGGCCGCGTTGACCGCCGGGCCGATCGAGTTGAGCACGGCGTCGGTGATGATCAGATCGGAGAAGGCGCGGCGAATGCTGCGGCGCGTCACGACCATATGCTTGATCGTCTGCGCGTTGACCGAGGCCAGGTAGCTCTCGAAGGGCACGGGCGCAGCGCCGCTGTACTGGGTTTTGAGCATCGCGTCGGTGGCGGCCTGCGTGCCGCGCGGCGTCAGCATATACTCGTAGTTCGTCTCGCCATAGCCGCGCTGCCCGATAATATCGACGAACTCGCGCTGACGCAGGTCTTGGAGCAGCGGCTCGATCACGGTGTAGTACAGGCCAAGCTCGCTGGCGATCTCCATGCCGCTGGCGCTGCTGCGGTTGTAGATCACGCGCATGATCATCTCTTGGACGAAGGAGCGGCTCAGGCCGGTTTCTTCGATGGTCTTGGGCAGCTTCGGAAAATAGGAGTTGTCGACCTTCGCGTGACCATCGTCTTCGGGCACCGCGCTGCCGAGCACGCGCGTGCCGTTGAGTGTACCGTTCTGCTGCGACTGAGCTACCAGCGCGTCGAGATCTTGCTTGTGCATGTTGAGATGGCGCAGCGCGTCGAGATCGTTTTTGGCGCGGGCATCTTTGACGCAATCGTAGAGCGCGCGCGCGACGATGTACTTGACGCCGTCGACGTACATGTGGTGCAGGTACTCGCCTGGCCGGACGTAGCAATCAGGGGTATGGTCCGTACGCGCCACGAGATCGTCGTAGGAGCGCTGATCGAGGAGAAACCGCATGAGCAGAGCCTTTCGTGTTGGACGCTGGTTGGGATGGGCCGATCTGTCTCTGCGCAGTATAGAATCATGGCTACTACAAGCAATCACACGTTAGGGCTATCTGAGGTGAGAGGAGATGACCATAGCTCAGGGTTCGGTTTGTACTCTCGGTGGCGGTCGGCCTGTCGATCGCGCATCAGCCGAGGATATGTCGCGCTCGCCGTCGTTTTGCAAGCTGCTGCTCTTGTGCTAACATAGCCCCTCGGCAGTTCTACCTGACAATCAAGACGCGAAGCGAGGGAGCTTTACGATGAAGTTACATGAATATCAGGCCCGCGACATGTTGCAGCAGTTCGGCCTGCCCGTCACCGGCGGCGGCGTGGCGAGCACGCCCGCAGAGGCACGCCGTATGGCGGAGCAGGTTGGCGGGCCGGTGGTGATCAAGGCGCAGGTGCAGGTCGGCGGTCGCGGCAAGGCTGGCGGCGTAAAGCTGGCCGATACGCCGGAGCAGGCCGAGCAGGTCGCGGGGCAGATCCTGGGCATGGACATCAAGGGCCTGACCGTCGAGAAGGTGCTCGTCGCCGAGGCGATCCAGTACCAGAAGGAGATCTATCTCTCGGCGATCCTCGATCGCGGCACCAAGCGCATCGTGATGATCGCGTCGGCGGAGGGCGGCGTCGAGATCGAGGAGGTCGCCAAGACCAATCCGGGCGCGATCAAGAAGCTGGCAGCCGATCCGATGCTGGGCCTGCAAGAGTTCCAGGCGCGGCAGCTCGCCTTCGACATCGGCCTGACCGATGCCAGGCAGGCGCGGCAGTTCGCGAGTATCGCGCTGGGCATCTACCGCATCTTTATCGAAACCGACGCCTCGCTGGTCGAGATCAATCCGCTGGTGATCAAAAACGACGGCACGCTGCAAGCGCTGGACTCGAAGATCCTGCTCGACGACTCGGCGCTCTTCCGGCACAAGGACTACGAGACGCTGCGCGAAACGGCGGGCGAGCCGGAGGCCGAGCTGAAAGCGCGCGAGGCCGATCTGACCTTTATCAAGCTGGACGGCAACATCGGCTGTATGGTCAACGGGGCTGGCCTGGCGATGGCGACGATGGACGTGGTCAAGATGTACGGCGGCGAGCCCGCTAACTTCCTCGACATCGGCGGCGGCGCGAGCGCGCAGAAAGTGGCGGCGGCACTCAACATCATCCTCTCCGATGTCAACGTCAAGGCCGTGCTGATCAATATCTTCGGGGGCATCACACGCGGCGACGAGGTGGCGAAGGGCATCGTCGCGGCGCTCGATCAGGTGTCGCGGCGCGTGCCGATGGTCGTGCGGCTCGTAGGCACGAACGCGGAAGAGGGCGCGCGCATTCTGGCCGACGCCAGCCTGATCCCGGCGTCGTCGCTCGGCGATGCAGCGCAGAAGGTGGTCGAGGTCGCGCGGGGGGAATAAGAACAAAGCGGAAAACAAAGGAACAAAGGAACAAAGGAACAAAACGGGCCGAACATTTCTTGTTGTCTCGTTCTCTTGTTCACTGACTCCCTTGTTCTCTTGTTCTCTTGTTCTCTTGTTCTCTCTGACGAGCGTGGAGCGCGAGCTGAACGGTACGCTGAGCGGCCTCAAGCTGCTGGCAGGATCGTCGGTCGGTGGTGGAGTCGCGGAGGTCCGCGAGGCGCTGGAGCCAGCCGTGCAGCGTTTCCAGGGCGATGCCGTGGCTGTGCGGCAGCGACGCGATCCGCTCCAACCACGCAAGGTCGCGCTCAAGCAGGCAGAGCTCATTCTCGATCGCGGTGTAGCGCGCCACGATCGGCGGCAGGCGATCGGCCTTGGCGGGCGGGTAGTAGGTGTCGGCGACAAGCGCAAGCGGCTCGACGTTGAAGACGCCCGCCAGCAGCGCGATCGTACGCTCCGAGGGCACCTGAAGGCCCATCTCGAAGTGCGAGATCGCCACGCGCGAGACAGCGATGCGATCGGCCAGCTCTTGCTGTGTCCAGCCAAGCTCGGAGCGAAGACGCGCCAGACGCGCGCCAAGTTGTTCAGGCATATGCGGTAGTGTAGCCCATTATGGTGATTGATCTGCTAACTCACTTAGCAGCGCGGACGATCGGAAGCCATTATACTCCTGCCAGGGCAGAATCACGGCGCCTGGTTGGGCAACAGCGCACGAGATTCTGCAACAGGAAGGGAATGATTGGGGAACACCCGGGCCCAGAGGGCACCCGCCTCGGCCTGACGGCACGCCAGGTCGTCGCTGTCTTTGCCGGTGAGAGCGGTGCCTGTCGATTGCACGATCGCTGAGGCAGCCTGTTTTCTAAGAGGAGTATGATGAAAAAACGAGCGCTGATTACGGGAATTACTGGTCAAGACGGCTCATATCTGGCGGATTTTCTGCTCGAAGAGGGCTACGACGTGATCGGCATGATCCGCCGGTCCTCGACGGTGAACTTCGAGCGGATCACACATATTCAGGACAAGATCACGCTCGCGCCCGGCGACCTGATGGATGAGGTGTCGATGATCGGGCTGCTGCGCGAGCATCGTCCGACCGAGGTGTATAACCTGGCGGCGCAGAGCTTCGTGCAGACCTCGTTCTCGCAGCCGGTGCTCACGGGCGAGGTGACGGGCCTGGGCGTGACGCGCATGCTGGACGCAATCCGCATCGTCGATCCTGAGATTCGCTTCTACCAGGCCAGCTCGTCGGAGATGTTCGGCAAGGTGGTCGAGGTGCCGCAGCGTGAGTCGACGCCATTCTACCCGCGCTCGCCCTACGGCGTCGCCAAGGTGTACGGCCACTGGATCACCGTCAACTATCGCGAGAGCTACAATCTGTTTGGCTGCTCAGGTATACTTTTCAACCATGAGTCCCCTCGCCGCGGGCTTGAGTTCGTGACGCGCAAGATCACGCATGCCGTGGCGCAGATCAAGCTGGGCCTGGCGAACGAGCTGCGGCTGGGCAACCTCGACGCGCAGCGCGACTGGGGCTACGCCAAGGACTACGTTAAAGCGCAGTGGCTCATGCTTCAGCAGGATCAGCCCGACGACTATGTGATCGCCACGGGCAAGACCCACTCGGTGCGGCGCTTCTGCGAGGTTGCCTTTGGGCATGTAGGGCTGGACTACCGCGAGTACGTGAAGCAGGACGAGCGCTTCATGCGGCCTGCCGAGGTCGATCTGCTGGTGGGCGATCCGTCCAAGGCGCGCGAGAAGCTTGGCTGGCAGCCCGAAACATCCTTCGAGGATCTGGTGGTGATGATGGTCGATGCGGATCTCAAGCTGCTGCGCGATCAGATGCGCTAGCTTCGAGTTTCAGGTTTCGAGGGTAGCTTGAGCTTTGAACGTTCGTCCCGGCCTGACGACGCGCTAGACGATACGACGGGGGCGTGCCTGTGGCGCAACACATGCGACGCTGCCTGCAACCATATAGGACGAGGAGGTCAATTTGAGCATTCTGGTTGATAAGCATACCCGGCTTGTGGTGCAGGGCATCACGGGCAACGAGGGCACCTTTCACACGCGGGCGATGATCGACTACGGCACGAGCGTCGTGGCGGGCGTGACGCCGGGCCGTGGCGGGCAGCGGGCGGTCGACGACCGGGTGCCGGTCTTCAACACGGTGCGCGAGGCGGTCGAGCAGACCGGCGCGAATACTTCGGTGATCTACGTTCCGGCGGCGTTTGCGCCGGACGCGATTCGCGAGTCGGCGGACGCGGGGATCACGCTGGTAGTCTGTATCACCGAGGGCGTTCCGGCGAACGACATGGTAGCGACGTACGAGTACGTCCGCCAGCGCGGCGCGCGGCTGGTCGGGCCGAACTGTCCCGGCCTGCTGACGCCCGGCGGGGCCAAGGTCGGCATCATCCCCGGCAACATCGCCACGCCGGGGCCGGTCGGCGTTGTCTCCAAGTCGGGCACGCTCACCTACGAGGCGGTCGATGCGCTGACGAAGCTGGGCCTCGGCCAGAGCACGATCGTCGGCATCGGCGGCGATCCGATCATCGGCACCAGCTTTATCGATGTGCTGGAGCTGTTCGAGAACGACGATCAGACCAGGGCGATCGTGCTGATCGGCGAGATCGGCGGCACGGCGGAGCAGGAGGCGGCGGCCTTTATCAGGGAGCGCGTCACCAAGCCGGTGGTCAGCTTTATCGCGGGGCAGACGGCACCGCCAGGCAAGCGCATGGGCCACGCGGGCGCGATCATTTCGGGCGGCGAGGGCACCGCGCAGGAGAAGATCGCGGCGCTGGAGGCGGTGGGCGTGCGTGTCGCCAAGCTGCCGACCGACATCGCGCAGATGGTGAAAGATCTGCTCGGCTAGGCCGCTCGAGGGATTAGGGGTCGGGAGATCGAGGAAACAAGCGAACAAGGGAACAAGAGAGCAAGGAATTAATCCGTTGTTCTTTTGTTCCTTTGTTCCTTTGTTCTTTTGTCCGCGCTTTGTGTTGAGAAGTAACGATGTCGCTGATCTTCGTCATGATCGACGGCGTGGGCCTGGCTCCCGCCACGCTACATAATCCGGTCGCCACGAGTTTGCCGCAGCTTAGCGGCTGGCTTGGCGCGCCGCTGACCAATCAATTGAATGTTGCAACGTCCAGGCTGCGCGCCGCGCCGATCGACGCCACCCTCGGCGTGCCGGGGCTGCCCCAGAGCGGATCGGGCCACAGCGCGATCTACGGCGGCTTCAACGCGGCTGCGTTCAACGGACGGCACCAGCCGAGCTATCCGACGGTGGCGATGCGCGAGTATTTGTCGCAGCAGAACGTGTTCCGCGCGGCGGCACGGGCTGGCGCTCGCGTCGTGTGGGCCAACGGCTACCTGCCGGGATACGCCGAGGCCGTGGCGCGGCGGCGGCTGCGGCACACGGCGGGTACCTGGGCCGCGATGCACGCCGATCTTGAGCTGCGCGGCCTTGAGCGCCTGCTGGACGGCACGGCGGTCGGGTGGGATGTGACACACGCGCTGCTGCGGTCGCGGATCGGGGCGGACGCGCTGCCGCTGGTCGCGCCTGAGGTCGCCGGGGAGCGGCTGGCGCGGCTGGGACGTGACTATGATCTGGTCGCGTTCGAGACGTATCTGCCCGATCTGGCCGGACACGATCGCATCGGCATGACGGTTGACGAGGCGCTCGCGCTGGTGGAGGGCCTGATCGCCGGTATTCTGGCGCGGCTCGGACCCGACGACACGCTGATCCTGACCAGCGATCACGGCAACAGCGAGGATCTGACGACGCGGGTGCATACGCGCAACCCGGTGCCGCTGATCGTCGGCGGCCCGGCGGTGGGATACTTCGCGCAGGTCCGGTCGATCGATGGGATTGCGGCGGCGCTGCTGGCTGCGCTTGGCAAGGAGGCATCATGGATGATTTGACGCTCCCGGCCAGCCACGCGGCGACTCTGGCTCCGATCGAGCAGTTTCTCGGCGAGCGCAGCATCGCGGCCTGGCTGGTCGGCGGCTACGTGCGCGATCTGCTGCATGGGCAGCCCGGCGGCGATATCGACATCGCGGTCGATGGTCCGGCGCTGGCGCTGGCGCGTGAGCTGGCCGATCGGACCGGCGGGGCGTTTGTGGCGCTGGATGAGGCGACCGATACCGCGCGCGTGGTCTGGAAGTCGGGCGGTGCTGCGCCGATCGTGGTGGATCTGGTGCGGCTGCGCGCTCCGTCGATCGAGGCCGATCTGCGGCTGCGTGACCTGACGATCAATGCGCTGGCGCTGCCGCTGGCCGAGGCGCTGCAAGCCGCGGATGTGCGGGCCGTGCTGCTCGATCCGACCGGCGGAGAGGCCGATCTGCGGCAGCGCCTGATTCGGGCGTGTGGTCCCACCTCGCTCAGCGACGATCCACTGCGGATGCTGCGGGCGGTGCGGTTTGCCGCGCAGCTTGGGTGTGCCCTGGCTCCCACAGCAGACGCCGCGCTGCGCCAGCACGCGCCTTTGATCGACCCGATCGCTCAGGAGCGCATTCGGGATGAGCTGCTCAAGCTGCTGGCGGCGCGTCATGCAGCGCCGTGGCTGGCCTATCTTGACGAGGTGCGGCTGCTGACGCGGATCATCCCTGAGCTTGATCCAGCCCGCGACTGTGAGCAGCCGACGCAGCACTTTTTGCCGGTGCTGGCGCATCTCTTCGAGACGGTCTGCGTCTGGGAGTGGATGTATGCACAGCTCGTTCCGGCGGATGAGGCAGCGCCGGTCAAACCTGGCGATGGCATCGCTCCGGCGGCGTTTGTCGTGCCCGTGGCGGCGCAGACTCAGCCGCAGCTTGCGATGTCGCGGCTGTATGCCGAGCGAGTTCGGGAGCGCATGGAGCAGGAGGTGACGGCGGGACATCGCCGGTATGCCCTCTTCAAGCTGGCGGCGCTGCTCCACGATGTTGCCAAGCCCTTGACGAAGCAGACACGCGAGGGGCGGATTACGTTCTACGGCCATGAGGACGTGGGCGCGGATATGGTCCGGCAGATCGGGGCGCGGCTACGGGTAGGACGGGAGGCGACGGCCTATATGCAGCTTGTAGTCCGCGAGCATATGCGGCCCGGACAGCTTCACGCGCTCGGCTCCGAGCTGACACGCCGGGCAGTCTATCGCCTGCTGCGCGATACGGGCGCGGCAGCCCCCGATGTGCTGATGCACTCGCTCTGCGATCATCTGGCCGCGAAGGGTCCGCGCGTCTCGCTGGCGGGCTGGGTAGAGCATGTGGCCTGGACGGAGGCGCTGCTGGCAGACACGGCGACCGAGCGGCGCGCACCACAAACGACGCGCTTGATCAGCGGAGTAGAGATCATCCGATTGCTGGGGATCGAGCCGGGACCGATCGTGGGACGAGTGCTGGCAGCGATTGACGAAGCGCAATTTCTGGGTGAGGTGCAGACCCGCGAGGAAGCGTTGGCGCTAGCGGCGCAGATTGCGCGTTCGGATGCAGCGGAACGTCACTGACAGGGCTGGGCTACTCGTCGTTGACAACGGCGCGATCGTCGGGCAGTAAGAACAGCAGCAAGGCACTCAGGCATAGCAGAAAGAAAATTAGTGCGGACATCTTGGTCTCCTCGGTGCGAATGTTGGCAACTGGTTGAAGTGTAACGTGGAATGTGGGCCGTGTGATTAATCTCTACTGATAATAACGTGAGAATCCGATAAAAGATCCTAAGCAGAAGTGGCGTCGCGAGTCGGTTGCACAGGGGATAGGGTGAAGGTACCCTAGTACTGTAGCGGCTGCTCGCGGCCTGCTGCCATACCAGACGGCGATCGACCGGGCGGGCAGGGGCTCGTCCCAAGCATGTGAAACGGAGCGGATGTATGCAAACAACCTCACGAATCGATCGGCTGCGTGCCGCGATGCGCGCCGCCGACATGACCGCCGTAGCGGTCGTGCCGGGCGCAAACCTGTTATATCTGCTGGGCCTGACGATGCATACGTCGGAGCGGCTGGCGCTGGCATTCATTCCGCAATCGGGCGATATACGGATGGTCCTACCGGCCCTTGAGCAGCCGCGCGCCGCCGCCGAGGCCCAGGCCGCGATCCGGTTCTACTCCTGGCACGACGCCGAAGGCTACGCCGAGGCGCTGGCGGCATGTCTCCACGAGATGCAGCCTCAGGCGCGGCTTGGCATCGAGTATACGGCGATGCGCGTGCTGGAGCTGCGGGCGATCGAAGCCGTGGCGGCGGTTGAGACGGTGGACGCGACCGACCTCGTGGCCGAGCTGCGGATGGTCAAGGATGCCGCCGAGCTTCAGGCGATGCAGGCGGCGGCGCGCGCGGTGGAGGCGGGCCTGCGCGCGGCGATCGATGCGATCAAGCCCGGCGTCTCGGAGCGTGAGGTTGCCGAGGTCTGGGAGCGCGCGATGCGTGAGGCTGGCAGCGCGCCATCGTTTACGACGATCGTCGCGAGCGGCCCGAACAGTGCGAATCCGCATTACACCACCGGCGACCGGCGCTTGCAGCAGGGCGATCTGGTTGTGCTGGATGGCGGCGCGCGCTTCGGCGGCTACGCCTCGGATATTACGCGCACGGTTGCGGTGGGCGAGCCGAGCGCTGAGGCGCGGCGGATCTATGAGGTGGTGCTGGCGGCGAATCGCGCGGGTGTGGCGGCGGCCAGGCCGGGCACGAGCGGCGCGGAGATCGACGGCGCGGCGCGGAGGGTGATCGAGGATGCGGGCTACGGGCAGTACTTCATCCATCGGACCGGGCACGGCCTGGGCATCGAGATTCACGAGCCGCCGTATCTTCATGCGAACAGCACGGCGGCGCTGCTGGCAGGCACCACCTTTACCGTCGAGCCCGGCGTGTACGTGGCTGGCGTCGGCGGCGTGCGGATCGAGGACGATGTGGTTCTGACTGAGCAGGGTGCGGAGTGCCTGACGACGTTCGACCGCGAGCTGACGATCTGCTAGACCTCAGGTTAGCCGCTGCTGGTTAAGACGAAAAAGACCCGAAACAATCCTGGGGATCGTTTCGGGTCTTGGTTTTTGCGAGCGGAGCGGCTATGCATTCCGCCCCGCTGCTCCGATGATGCCTGAATCAGCCTTACTTGCTGACCTTCGGCATGAAGATCTTGATCGAGAGATCGCCCTTGATCCGAACAACCTCGGCGTGCTTGTCCATCGTGTTGTGATGGTGCAGCAGCAGGACGCCCTGCGACTTGGCCGCTTTGTAGGCAGTAGCGTTGTAGTCGACCGGGATCACCTCGCCGGGAAGGTCGGCGTAGAACGGCACGCCCGCCAAACCGCCCGACAGGTCCAGACCCGGACTTGCGGCGTTGTAGGTCAGCGAGCCGCTATCGTCCGTGATTTCGCCCTGGTAGAAGCTGAAGACGCGGTAGTTGAACGCACCGCTGGCGTTGGTCATGCCAAGGTCGGATGCGGCAACCGGCAGGACCATCACGCTGTTGTTGAAGATGGCGGTGTTCAAGACCGAAGGCGGAATGCCGTTCAGGTAGTCCGCCAGCAGCAACTGATTGGTGTTCAGGTTGAAGAGCGCCGTGATCAGGACATCGGTTGCGTCGTTGGCACCGGATGCCAGGCCCAGGTTCCAGCTGAACAGCACATAGTCGTCATCGCCGTCGCGGTTGGTGTCGATGTAGATATCGAACTCGACTTCGTTCGGCGACGACCAGTTGCCGTAGGTGGCGACACCAAACGATAGGGTAGCCTTGCTGACATCGCCGTTGGGCGCGCCTGTGTCGTCAGCCAGGACATCGCTCGCGACGCCGACGTACTTGAGATCGGCGCTATTAGCGAGGCTGGCGCTTGACGCATCGTTCGGGCTGCTGTGCTGAAGCTCCAGCGCCGTCACGAGCGAGAGCGTGTCGGTCGGATAGTTCGATCCCGTATTGATGCCCTCGCCGACCAGTTCGATCTCGTCGCTGCCGGTGTTGCCGGTGCCGAAGTCAAGCTGGCTGGTCTGAGCGCGCATATCCGAGGCCGGGCGCGGCGCGGCGAAGACCGGGACGCGCAGGCTCGGCGTGCTGGCAGCGGTGGGCGCGGTCACTGGTGCCAGGACGACGTAGCCCGACTCTTCGGCCATCCAGTGGCGCGCGAGGTTCTGGGCAGGAGCGACCGTCTGATCGCGGGTGTGCTTCATCTGCGCCGCAGTGGCCCGCATCGTGACGGCGATGTTCGCAAAGCCGAACGGCTCCAGATCGACGCTCGTGCGCGAGAGGCTGTAGCTCACGCCGGGAGTGTCAACCACCGAGCGGTAGCTCACGTTGTACGACACCGGGTTGGCGCTCTTGTTGACCACCCGGATGTTCTTGACCTCGACGGTTTCGCCCAGGACCTCCGGCGCGCCGAACGAGATGCTGACGACACCAGTCTGGTTGGCGTTGTAGGCAACAACCTTATTCGCCGCAGCGTCGGTCAGCTTGACGCGGCCAGCGCCAATGCGGCCAGGGCCGTAGATCGGCGCGTTGGCAGCAGGAGCCGAGCGAATATCCTGGTTGGCGGTGTTCATCGCCAGCGCCTTCAGCTCCTCAACCGTCCAGTCGGGGTGCATCTGGCGCAGCAGCGCCATCGAGCCTGCCACATGCGGCGCGGCCATCGAGGTGCCGCTGAGCGTGGTGCCCTCGTCGCCGGTGCCGGTGGCGGTCGAGAAGATCGTCTGGCCGGGCGCGGCAATGTCGGGCTTAAGCGAAAGATCGCCACGGCGCGGGCCGCGCGAGCTGAAGTCGGAGAGCGTATTGATCAGGTTGTTATCGACGAGCTTAATCGAGTTATTGTACTCAGGCGTGAGCGTCACATTGACCGTGCTGCTGGCGAGCGCGGTCTTCAGCTCCACGCCGACCTGCTTGGGCGTGCTGACGCCCGGAATGACGGCGCTGCCGGTGATGAACAGGTCGAAGATGTCGCTGTTGTCGGCGAGAATAAAGCCGACGCCACCGGCGGCGACAACCCGTGCGCCGCGCCCCACCGAGCCGCACTGGCCCTCGGTCCAGTCAAGCAGCACGATCTTACCGGCGATCAGCGCCTTGTTGGCGTCGTTGAAATCCACGCAGCCGGTTGGCTGGCTGGCCGGATAGACCAGATCGGCGGTCACAGGCGCTTTGCCCGTCCAGTCGAAGGCGACCGACTGGCTGGCCGGTTTGACTCCCGCGATGCTTGCGGGAGCGTTGACGCGGAAGCCGTCGACGATCGTGGTGCTATCCACCGACGAAGCGACGCTGATCGCGCGCGCAGAGGTGCCGGGGCTGCCCGTGATGAAGTAGGTGTCGCTGGAGTTACCGGAGGACGTGACGACGATCACGCCTGCGGCGACCGCGTTATCGCTGGCGACTGCCGACGAGTCTTCGCCTGAGCCGTAGTCGGAGCCGAGCGACATATTGATCACATCCAGATGGTCGGAGAAGTCGCCGTCGCCGTTGGGGTCAACCGCCCACTCGATCGCCTGCTCCGTGACATCGGTCGAGCCGTCGCAGCCAAAAACCTTGAGGGCATACAGCGTCGCCTTGGGCGCAACGCCGGGGCCGATCCGCAGCGAGCCGAACGGCGTGCTCGGCCCGTAGGCTCCGGTATAGGTCGTGCCGTCGGCGTTGACGCCATACCCGGCGGCGGTACCCGCGACATGCGAGCCGTGGCCGTTACAGTCCATCGGATCGGGATCGGGCGCTGGCGTGTCGTTGGCCGGATCGCTGGCATCATAGGTATCGCCGACGAAGTCGTAGCCGCCGGCAACCTTGGCGCTGGGGAAGCCGACGTTGTCGGTGATGATCGTCTCATCATTGCGCGCGTAGTCGGCTTCGAGGCCAGAGCCGCCGAAGTTGGTATGCAGGTAATCGATGCCGGTGTCGATGACGGCGACCGTGATGCCTTCGCCGGTCTTATCGAGGCCGGAGCTGTTCCACAGCTCAGGCGCGCCGATCAGCGGCACGCTGGAAGCGTTCTCGATGTACTTTGTGGTCAGCGGATGGATCGCTTTGACGCCTGGAAGCTGGCGAATCTGTGCCAGCTTGCTGGCGCTGACGCGCACGCCGATGCCGTTGTACACGCGCTGGGTGCGGTAGATGACCTTGGCACCGATCGCGCTGCTTTGCAAGCTGCTGAGCACGCGCTGCTGCGCCTGATTGATCGTTGCCAGCTGGCGCTGTGCTTCGGCGGTCGCCTGGGCGCTTGCGCCGCGCTCCTTGGCGGCGGCAAAGACCCTGGTGGTCGGCTCGTCGGTCAGTTCGATTACGACTTTAACCGACTCATTGCGCTGGGGAAGCGCACCGCCCGTACGAAGGGCGTCGGCAGAGATCTCTTGCGAACGCAGGCTCAGGCGTTCAGAGGCGATCTTGTTGCGGTCGATCCCGGTGGTTTCTTGCGCTCGGCTGATGGTACCGAGTGGCAGCGCTGCCGCAAGAATTGCGAGGAGCGCGATGAAGGAAAATCGTCGTGTACGCATTGAATACCTATGCTCCTAACACATGGTAACGTGTCTTGGATCGAGCGACCGGTTCTTAATGAGAGGGGAGGATGCTTTAGAAAAGCATCTTGGGGTGTTTGTGAGCTCCTTTCTTCTCTTAGCTCTTCTCAGGAATAGAAATGTCTGGTGATGCAGAAGATGCTATCGATGGAACGGTACCTTGCGCTGCTGGATGTGCGGATACCCGCAGGTCAATCTATGCAGGGTGTTGGTCAGGTTGTGATGCGGTTTCCCGTTCTTGGTAGGGTGCGCAAACCCCCCAGACCATCAGCCAGAGACGAGCATATCGGGTACTTTCTGAAGTGGGCGCAGGCGGCGGAACGCTGTTCAGTTCACGGATCGCGAGCGTGGAATGCGTCGGTTTGGACGTACTATAGGATGTGCGAAAGTGTAGGATAATTTCGGGCGCTTGTCAAATCATTTTGCTATCAGTTTTGCAGCATATGGTTGTCATCAAGTCCCAAATAGGCATAGTCCTATGCGCTGGGCTTAGCTCCTAGCAGCGGTGACTCGTCCTGCTCCCAGGCCGTAACCGGGTGAAATGGAGCGATAATCTTCCAGGTGAGGGAGTCTACGATCGCCAGCGCGGGAAGCGGGATCGACCGCCACTCGGCAACGTCGACCCGATCCTGGCCGCGCAGATGCGCCAGCAGCAGCGAGAGCACGAGGCCGTGGGACACGACGGCGATCGGCCCGGATGCCTGGGCGGCCACAGCGCGCACGCAGCCGACGATCCGCCGCCGGGCGTCGCGCGCTGGCTCCCATCCGCTGATCGATCGGTCGGGGCGGGCGAACGCTGCGCGCACCGCCGCATCGTAGGCCGCGCGATCGGGAAGGTTGGCCGGGCCGCGACGTAGCTCTGCCAGATCGGGCTGGATCACCAGCGCGGCTGCGTGACGCGCGGCCAGAGGTCGGGCGGTGGCCTGGGCCTTGGGCTCCGGGCTGGACCAGACCGTGCGCAGATCGCGGAGGATCGGCAGCGCGGCTATGCGCTCAGCCAGCGCGCGGCCCTCGGCGCTCAACTGCCACTGCTCGGACGGAACCGTCAGATCGATGGTCACGGGCGCGTGTCGGATCAGAAAAAGCGGCTGGATCATACCTGCTCCGCGACTGGCGTCAGGGCTGACGGCGCGGCGGAACGCTCACGCAGCGTAAAGATCAGGGCGGCGATGCCGAAGAGCGTTACGCTGGCCTCTGCTGCGGCGATGCCCCAGCGCTGGTTGAGGGCCACCGCGACAACATTGAAGAGCCCGTGGAGCACGATCGCCAGCCAGAGCCAGCGCTGGCCGCGACCATTGGCCGTGCGCAGCACCATCAGCGACAGCCCGACATGCAGCACGATTGCCCAGAAGCGCTCGTAGGCCGCAGCCAGGACCGCCCAGGGCGTGAGCGCGGCGAGGGCAGCCTGCGCCGCCTGAAGCTGCTGCGCGGCCTCCGCCGGGAGCGCGGCGGAGGCGAGGCCGGGGATGATCAGCGCGTTGATCAGCGCGGTGCCGCCCAGAAACGCCGCTTCGATACCGCCGTGGCCCAGGCCGAAGAGCACGCCCTCGATCCAGGTGCGGTGCTGGCGCAGCACGTAGCGAAATCCCAGATAGCGTCCGCCTTCCTCGAACAGGCCCGCCGAGAAGCTGAGGCCGATCAGCCAGGCCGTGCGGAGCGTCACAGACGCGGCCAGATCGTCCTGAAGCGCCGCGCCAAGCAGCGCGACGATCGGGATGCGGATCAGGATCTGGGTGATGGTAAAGACGGTGATGCCCACGAAGAAGCTGAGCCAGCGGGCGTGGTAGCGGCGTTTCAGCCAGAGCGCGAGGAGCAGCGGGAAGAGGAGATCAAAGATTGCGACGACGATAAAGCTGACGATGACGGATGTGGGCATGACTTCCTCTATCGTTCCTGTTCAGGACGGGCGATGCGCTGGTAGATGCTCAGCGTCTCGCGCGCGGCGGCGCTCCACGAGAAGCGCGCGGCCTGCTGCTGCCCCGCCCAGCGCATCCGCTGGCGCAGGTCGGGATCGTACCACACCTCGTGCCAGGCTGCGGCCCAGGCTTCGACGGCCTGCGCCGGAAGCAGCCGGGCGGCGTCGCCCGCAACTTCGGGCAGGCTGGAGTTGTCGGCGGCGATCACGGGCGCGCCGCACTGCATCGCCTCCAGGATCGGCAGCCCGAAGCCGCTGTACAGTTCAGGATGAAGATAGACGCGGCATGCGTTGTACAGCCAGACCAGATCGTCGGTCGCGACGCCGCCGACAAAGCGCACAGCATCGCCGAGGCGAAGCTGCGTCACCAGCCTGGCGATGTCGTCGTCGAGCCAGCCGCGCGGCCCGGCGACGACCAGCGTCGGCGGCTCCGAGTGCGGGCGCTGGCGCAGCAGATCCAGGGCGCGCAGCAGCGTCGGCAGGTTTTTGCGCGGCTCAAGCGTGCCGACGAAGAGCGCGAAGCTCTCACGGCGCAGCCGGTGCCCGCTGATCGTGTGCTCGGCGTCGGGCGGCAGATCGAGCGGCTGGAACTGCGGAGCGGCGGCCTCATAGACCAGATCGACGCGGCCAGGATCGACACCCAGCAGCTCGGCGAGGTCGCGGCGGGTGCTCTCCGAGACAGCGATGATCGCATCGGCGCGCTCGACGGCGCGGCGGATCTGCCCGTAGTAGCGCCGGGCGGCGGCGTCCAGAATTTCGGGGTAGCGCACGAACGCCAGATCATGCACCGTGATCGCGGTCGGCGTGCGCAGCGCAAAGAGCGGAATAAAATCGGGCAGATGCAGCACGTCGGCATGCACGCCCCATAGCTCGATCGGCAGCGCGGCCTGCTCCCAGCGATGATGCGGCGGCGTCCACAGTCGGCGGTGCTCAATGTTGGCCGCAACAGCGACCGGCGTGTCGGCCTTACGATGGTTCAGCGTGATCAGCCGGTGCTCCGGCGCGACGGCTGCCAGCGCCGCAAGCAGTTGACGGGTGTATTGCGGTATGCCGCCGCTGCGGTAAGCATTGAGGCGGGCGTCGATAGCTATGCGCATGGTCGATTCGAGCTCAACGTTCCAAGTTTCAAGTTCCAAGCTTCAAGTTCCAGGTTCCGAATCGGTCCTTAGTTCCTGGTGCTTCCCTTGGTGCGCCGGGCGCCCATGCCGGGGTACCCTTTGGGTCTGGCACCCGCATGGCACCCGGTT
>DASUTC010000050.1 GCA_036374795.1 Herpetosiphonaceae bacterium | reverse complement strand
GAGACAATCGCTGAAGACGGCGTGGAAGATGTGTTCGACCTGACCGAGCCGCTTACGCACTCGTTCATCGGGAACGGAATCGTTTTACACAATTGCGGTGAGCAACCGCTTCCAGCCTTTGCGATCTGTAATCTCGGTGCAATTAATTTAAGCCGCTTCGCCTACGATGGCGAGGTGCTGTGGGACGATCTGCGCAAGGCCGTGCGCTACGCCGTGCGCTTCCTCGACAACGTGATCGACGCGACGCCCTACTTCTTCGAGGAGAATAAGCAGCAGCAGGAGAGCGAGCGGCGCGTGGGCCTCGGCATCATGGGCCTGGCCGACATGTTGATCCGCCTCAAGATCCGCTACGGCTCGCCGGAGTGCATCGCGTTCCTCGATCAGCTTGGCGAGGTGATCGCCAGCGAGGCGTACCTCGCATCAGCCGACAACGCAGTTGAGAAGGGTGCCTTCCCGATGTTCGACGCCGACAAGCTCTTGCAGAGCGGCTACATGCGGGCGATGCCTGAGCAGGTGCAGCAGACCGTGCGCGAGAAGGGGCTGCGCAACGTCACGCTGCTGACGGTCGCGCCGACGGGCACAACTGGCACGATGGTCGCCACGTCGACCGGCGTCGAGCCGTACTTCTCGTGGAGCTACTTCCGCAAGAGTCGCCTGGGCGTCCACGAGGAGCGCGTCGCGGTGGTCGAGGAGTGGGAGCGAGAGCATCCGGGGCAGCCGCTGCCGGACTACTTCGTCAATGCGATGGAGCTATCGCCCAAGGAGCACGTCAGGGTGCAGGCCGCGCTCCAGCGCTGGGTCGATAGCGCGATCTCCAAAACCTGCAACGTGCCCAACGACTACACGATCGAGCAGACGCGCGAGCTGTACGAGTACATGTACCGGCTTGGCTGCAAGGGCGGCACGATCTACCGCGACGGCTCGCGCGATGAGCAGGTGCTCAATCTCAAGAAGGAGGAGAAGAAGGCCGAGGCTCCCGCAGCCGAGAAGCCTGGGCAGAAGCTTACGGAGCTGTGGAATCAGCCCAAGATCCGCCCACGGCCCAAGCTCTCGCGCGGCGTGACGATCCAGAAGGAGAGTCCGCTCGGCTCGGTCTTCGTGACGGTCAACGACGATGACTCGGGCGAGCCGCTGGAGGTCTTTGTCACGGCGGGCAAGGCCGGCTCCGACGTGACGAGCATGGCCGAGGCGCTGGGCCGTCTCGCGTCGCTGGTGCTGCGCGTGGCCTCGCCGCTGACGCCCAAGGAGCGGCTGAGCCAGATCGTCCACCAGCTGAAGGGCATCGGCGGGGCGCGCTCGATGGGCTTCGGCAAAGATCGCGTGCGCTCGCTGCCAGACGCGGTCGCACAGGCGATCGAGGAGTGCTGCACGCCCGGCGATGGCGCTGCGGACGACGATGGCCCGGCGGTCGAGCACAAGCCCGTGCAGATACAGCTCACGCTGCCGTCGATCCGCGCCGATCTGTGCCCTGAGTGCGGCGAGGCGTCGTTTATCCACGAGGAGGGCTGTATGCACTGCAATGCGTGCGGGTTTAGCCAGTGCTAAGGTGATGTGATGGTGTGCTCCCCGCGCTCACAACGGCGTGGGCGTGGGGAGTAAATAGGAGAAGTTTATTATGTCAGTTCAGATTATCCAGAATAAGCTTGAGCAAACACAACGCGATATTAATTTACTTCAACAGAAGTTGACTGATGAGACTAAGAAAGAGTCCTTGACAAGTGAGCGCATGCTCAGAGTTAAGCAAAGCATTTCTCGAACTACCAGTCCATCTACTGTTCGAAATAAGCTAAGTGAGATCGGTCGGCTTGAACGTGATATTGTTGCTATTCAAAAGAAGAAGGCAGAAATCAGTAAACGGATCACATCAAAAACTGCTGATCTGAACAAAATGCAGCAGCAACTCCTTAACGAGCAAGGGCGTGAGTATAAAAAGCTACAAGACATGTTTAAGCAAGGAGATGAGAAGATGAGAAGAATGCAAGCTGAGCAATTACATCAAGCATCTAGTTCAACCACAAGTCGTTATAGCGGTGATAATGTACAGGATCAAGAAGAGAATCCTTTTTACGATGTCTTTATCTCACATGCTAGTGAAGACAAGGACGATTTGGTGCGACCACTTGCTGAAAAACTTCAAGAGGTAGGTTTTTCAGTTTGGTATGATGAGTTTCAACTGAAGGTAGGAGAGAATCTTCGACGTTCAATTGATAGAGGTCTTGCTAATTCACGATTTGGTATTGTTGTACTATCGCCTGCATTCTTTGAAAAGAACTGGCCTCAATACGAGCTAGATGGACTCATCGCGAGAGAAATGAGTGGCTCCAAAGTAATACTACCACTATGGCATAAGGTTTCAAAAAATGAGGTAATGAGTCGCAGCCCCTCTTTGGTCGATAAAATAGCTCTAAACACCTCTATGTACACGATTGAAGAGATTGTAGAAAAGCTGGCAGAAGCTGTCAGGTAAATGTGGTAGAATCGCATACTGATGAAAGATTCGCTGTGCGAACATAAAAGAAATTGTGGTTGTCTAGCGACAACCAAAAGGTTTCGATCATGCGTAGGCACGGCGTGCCGTGTTCTGGGCGTGATAATGATGTGAGAAACCGTCGGTAGGGGCGTATTGCAATACGCCCTGGGCGTGCGGCAGCACGCCCCTACGGTCCGGTCCAGATTCCTTTATTAATCTCCATCATCACGCCCCTACGAACGGATCGAGCCACCATCACCCCGGCACACTTCCTGCCACACCGCACACCTCCCAATCAAAGGAGGCCTATGGCACGCAAAGAGCTACACCTGCCAGCCGAGAGTCGCGGCCCCGACCTGCGGCTTGGCTCGGTCTTCTTCATCGGCACGGCGACCACGCTGATTCGCTACGCTGGATTCACGATCCTGACCGACCCCAACTTCCTGCACCGGCACGAGCAGGTCCACCTGGGCTACGGCCTGCGCGCGACACGCCTGACCGACCCGGCGCTCGACATCGCGGATCTGCCGCCCGTCGATCTCGTCGTGCTGTCGCACATGCACGAGGACCACTTCGACCGCGTGGCGGCGGAGCGGCTCGATCCCACGCTGCCGATCGTCACGACACGCCACGCCGCGAAGGATCTCAGGCGCAAAGGCTTTACCAGAACCTACCCGCTCAAAACCTGGCAGACACAGACCGTTACAAAAGGCGAAGTTCGGCTGCGGATCACCGCCATGCCGGGCACGCACGGGCCGGGAATTCTGGCCGCGCTGCTACCGCCGGTGATGGGCAGCATGCTGGAGTTCGAGTCGATCGCGACGGGCAAGCTACTGCTGCGGCTCTACATCACGGGCGACACGCTGGTCCACGATCGGCTCAAGCAGATCCCCCGGCGCTACCCCAACGTCGATCTCGCGCTACTGCACCTGGGCGGCACCCGCGTGCTGGGCATCATGGTGACGATGGACGGCAAGCAGGGCCTCGAAGTCGTCAGGCTGATCGACCCGACGATCGCGATCCCGATCCACTACAACGACTACACCGTCTTCAAATCGCCGCTTGAGGACTTTCAGCGCGAGGTGCGCGCGGCGGGAATCGAAGACAAGATCCGCTACCTGCGCCACGGCGAGACGTACCGCTTCGAGATCCCCAGAGGTCGGCGGCGCTAACGCTGGGCACGAGCGAGTCGAGCCTTGATCGCTCGGCGCTACTCCACAGGCTCGATCGCGCCCTGCTGCTCGGCATACTGCAACTGGTACAGCCGCGCGTAGTAGCCACGCCGCGCCAGCAGCTCATCGTGCGTGCCATCCTCGACCAGCTGGCCCTTGTGCAGCACGATGATCCGATCGACATGCCGGATCGTCGAGAGCCGGTGCGCGATCACGATGCTGGTGCGGCCTTCCAGCAGCCGCACCAGCGCCGTCTGGATCAGCACCTCGGTTTCGGTATCCACGCTCGATGTCGCCTCGTCGAGCACCAGCAGCACCTCAGGATTGAACGCCACGGCCCGCGCGAACGCCAGCAGTTGGCGCTGCCCCACCGACAGATTCGAGCCGCGCTCGCGCACCTCGTAGTCGTACTGCTCCGGCAGCCGCTCGATAAATGGCGCGGCGTTGGCGATCTCTGCCGCGCGGCGGACCTCCTGATCCGTAATCTCCTCGGCGTGCAGCCGAATATTCGAGGCGATCGTGCCGGAGAAGCAGACCGGATCTTGAGGCACGGCGGCGATATGCCTGCGCAGCTCGGCCTGCGGCACATCGCGAATATCGACGCCATCGAGCAGGATGCTGCCCTGCTGAATATCATAGAAGCGCGCCAGCAGCGAGATCAGCGACGTCTTACCCGCGCCGGTGGCGCCCACGACGGCCACGGCCTGCCCCGCCGGGATCGTAAACGACACATCGCGCAGCACCGGCTCGTCGGGATTGTAGCCAAAGACCACGTTGCGGAACTCGATCTCACCCCTGACATGCTCCGGCAGATGCGCCGGATCGGGCCGATCCCTGACATCCTCCGGCGTATCGAGCACATTGAAGATCCGCTCCGACGAGGCCATCGCCGCCTGCAAAATGTTGTACTTCTCGGCCAGATCGCGGATCGGCTGGAAGGCGCGCTCGGTGTACTGCACGAACGCCACCAGCATACCCAGCGTGGTCCACTGCGCCAGCACGCCGCCCCCGCCCCAGTAGAGCAGCAGCGCCATTGCCAGCGCCGACAAAAAGCCGATCGTCGGAAAGAAGAGCGAGAACGCCAGGAGCGATTGCATATTTGCGGCGCGATAGTCGCGGTTGAGATCGTCGAAGCGCGCGAAGGCTACCTGCTCGCGATTGAAGAGCTGAAGCACCAGCATGCCGCTGATATGCTCGTTCAGATAGGCGTTGATCCGCGCCAGCCGCTGCCGCACGTGCCGATACGCCTGCCGCATCACCCGCTGAAACAAAAACGTCGCGAGCGCGACCAGCGGCAGCACCAGCATGCTGACCGTCGCCAGCCGCCAGTCGAGCGCGAACATCACGACGATAATACCCACCAGCACCGCCAGATCCGCCAGGATCGCCACCATGCCCTGCGTCAAGAACTCGTTGAGCGCGTCCACGTCGTTGGTCAGCCGCGTGATCAGGCTGCCGACTGGATGCCGATCGAAGAAGGCCAGGCTCATGCGCTGCACGTGGCCGAAGATACGCATGCGCAGATCGACCATCACCTGCTGGCCCACGGTCTGCATCGCGAAGACCTGCGCGTACTTGAAGCCAAAGCTGCCCAGCGCCGCCAGCACATAGAGCACAAAATAGATCCAGACATCCTGCGGTCGGCCCTGCGTCAGCGGCCCGTCGATCGCGCGCTGCACCAGGAGCGGCGGCATACTCACGACCGCCGCCTCGCCCACCAGCAGCACGAGCGCGACATAGACTCGCCTGCGGTACGGCCAGACGAACGACCAGAGCCGCCGCATCAGCCGCGCGTCGTATGCCTTGCCCAGGGTTTCGTTATCGTCAAGCCGAACGGCCATTGCTACTCCAGAGTTTCGAGTTTCAAGTTTCAAGTTTCAAGTTTCAAGTTGCCTTGCTCCCTTGTTCCTTTGTTCTCTGTTCTTTGTTCTTTGTTTGGTTCTTGGTTCTTTATTCGCCCTCTTCCAGCTCCGCCCGCAGCAACTCGCGCCGATACATCGCCGCGTAGCGTCCGTTGCGCTGCACCAGCTCGGCATGCGTGCCCCGCTCGACGATCGCGCCGTCGTGCAGCACGATGATCTGATCGGCGTCTTTCACCGTGGCGATGCGCTGGGCGATAATGATGCTGGTGCGGTCGGTCATCACGCGCTTGAGATTGCGCAGAATCTCTGCGGCGGTGTGCGTGTCCACGCTCGACATCGCATCGTCGAGGATCAGGATCGCCGGATCGCGCAGCACCGCGCGGGCGATAGCTGTGCGCTGCTTCTGGCCGCCGGAGAGCGTCACGCCGCGCTCGCCCAGCAGCGTATCGATGCCCTGCGGAAACTGCGGCACGTCGTTGACTAGCTGCGACACCAGCAGCGCCTCGTCGATCTGCTCCTGGCTGGCATCGACCCGCCCGAAGGTCACGTTGTCGCGCAGCGGCACCGAGAACAGAAACGTATCCTGGGGCACGAATCCGATCCCGGCCCGCAGCCGGTCGAGCGGCCACTCGCGCACATCGACGCCATCCACACAGACCTGGCCCTCGGTCGGATCGTGGACTCGTCCAAGCAGATTGACCAGCGTCGTCTTGCCCACGCCGGTCGCGCCGACGATCGCCGCCGACGTGCCGCGCGGCACCCGCAGCGAGATATGGCGCAGCACCCACGTCTCGCCGTAGCGCACGCCCACATCGCGCAGCTCGATCTCGCCCTGCACCGCCGCGCGCGGCTCGACATGCGCGCGCGACTGAATCTCCGGCTCGCGGTGCAGCACCTCGGCGATCCGGCCCATCGACGCGCTGCCCTGCTGGAAGAGCGTCACCGTCCAGCCAAGCGCGATCATCGGCCACGTCAGCAGCGTCAGATAAAAATTGAAGCGCACGAACTCGCCGAGCGTAAAGCGGCCCGTCGCCACGGCCTGCCCGCCGATCAGCAGCACGACCGCCACCGCCAGGCTGAGCAGCAGCGTCATCAGCGGCCAGATCAGACTCGACAGCAGCACGTAGCGCAGATTGAGCCGCTGGTACTCGCGATTGGCCGCGCCAAAGACTTGTAGCTCGGCCTGCTCCTGGGCGTACGCCTTGATCGTGCGAATGCCGCTGAAATTTTCTTGTGCCCGCGTCGAGAGGTGGCCGAACTGATCCTGCACATGCCGAAACCGCTCGCGCATCCGCTGGCCGATCAGCACAAAGGCTACGCTGATCGACGGCAAGAGCAGCAGCGTGATCAGGCCAAGCTGCACATCGATCTGGAGCATCAGCACCGCGACGAACAGAAACGTCAGCCCGGAGCTGGCAACCGAGTTGAGGCCGGGGCCGAGCAGCTGGCGCACCGCGCTCAAGTCATTCGTCGCGCGGGCCATCAGGTCGCCGGTATGATTGTCGCCGTAGAAGTGCTGGTCGAGCCGGAGAAACTGCCTGAAGAGATCGTTGCGCAGATCGTACTCGATATAGTAGGCCGCGCCGCCCACCAGCCGCCGCATGCCGAACTTCAGCACGCCGTCGGCCAGCGTCGCAGCCAGGATCAACAGGCCGTACCAGCCCAGCGTCTCAAGCTGCACGCTGCCCAGCCGTAGCTCGTCCACGGCCCGACCCAGCAGGTAGGGCGGGATCGTGCTGAAGCCCGCGCTGACCGCCGCGACGAACAGGCCAACGCCGATCATCAGCCGGTAGCGCCGCAGATAGGGTAGCAGCGGCAACAGATTATGCATGACGAGACGCGCCTCTCTGATATTCTGCTATAACCATAGTCTCAAACCATCATACCATGATTGGTAGCAGCACGTCGGACACGGCGGGCAACCAAAAGCGGCTGGCGATCTGCCAGCCGCTTGGTGCGCCGTCAGGCCGGGGGGAGGTGGCCTTTGGGCGCGGAGGGGACCCTAACGTGCTCCTTGATTCTATGCCATGAGCACACAAAAGAACGATCAGCGTGTCTTTTCCTGAATCTCCGCCACCAGACCGCCGAAGCCCTGCCGCAGGCTGACCACGACATCGCCGCCGCTCTTGACGATCAGCTCCTTCTCGATCGCGGGGTTGGCGTTGATCTTGAGCGTGTAGGTGCCCGGCTCCAGGGCCACCGGCTCCGCGCCGACGGTGCCCGCCGCCACCTGCTCGCCCTCCGCCGTGACGATCTGGTAGCTCAGTACGATCGTCTGGCGGAGCGCCTCGGCGAGCTGCGCGCTATCGTTGGCGTCGAAGTACAGGCCCTTGCCCTGCTCGGCGATCTGCCGCAGCTTATCGCTGGCCTCCTGGTCGCCGATCGCAAACCCGATCACATGCACCTTGCGCTGGTCGGTGTCCTTGACGAAGTTGGCCGCCTCGGCCACCGGATCGCCATTGCACGACTCCAGGCCGTCCGTCACCAGGATCACCACCGTGCTGCCCTCTGCCGCTTGCAGATCCTCGCTCGCCGCGCGCAGCGACGATGCCAGGGGCGTCATGCCGCCGACAGCGGGCTTGATGCCGGAGATCACGTTGAGCAGCGCCTCGGCGTTGTAGCGGCTCAAGCCCTGCGCCACCTCAAGATCGTTGCAATCGTTGCCTCTGCGCCGCCCGTACGTGCGCACCACCACCGACGATTGATCGGAGATCGTGCCTGAGTTGACCAGCGCCGCCAGCGCTTCCTGCGCCACCTCCCAGCGCTGCCTGTCGCTATCGGCAAACTTCGCCAGCATGCTCCCCGAAGCATCGACGATAATCTCGATGTTCGCGGGCGTGTTAACAAACGTCTCGCCCTCAGCCGCCGTCACGACCACCGTTCCCGCGATCAGCGGCACGTCGGTCGGCTCCGCTGTCGGAGTGGAAGTCGGCACCGCCGTCGGGATCGTCGTTGCAGTTGGCGCTGGCGCTGGCGTCGGCGGCAGCGCTTCGGCTACCATGCGCGGCGTGCTCCAGAGATAAAAGCCGTAGGCCGCGCCGACCGTCACCAGCAGCAGCGCGGCGATCACCAGGATCGGCCTCACCACCGCGCGCGGCGGCGGCAGCGCGGGCGGCAGCTCCGAGCCCGAAAACTGAAGCTTAAGCCGCGCGTTCGCCAGCAGATCCTCGACATCGGGATATTGATCGCTGGCCGCCTGTAGCTCGGTGAATGACGCGATGGCGCCCTGCCAGTCGGCGCGATTATACTGTTGCAAGCCCTGCCGGTAGAGTTGCTCCGGGCTTAGATGATCATACGATGGCATGAGGCGCTCCGTGATCCCTTAACGAATACCGAATCTTACCGAATAATCGCACTGAGCGCCCGAACCAGCCGTGGAATACCGGGGCCAAGGATCACCGCGAACATCGCCGGGAAGATCAGAAAGACCATTGGAAACAAAATCTTGATCGGTACCTTGTTCGCCGCTTCTTGCGCGCGCTGCCGCCGCCGAATGCGCAGCTCTTGCGCCTGGACATTGAGCACCCGCGCCAGGCTCGTGCCCAGCTCCTCGGCGTGATTGACCGCAGTGACAAACGAGAGCACATCGGGAACGGCGGTGCGCGTGCTCAGCCGCTCAAGCGCCTCACGCCGCGACTTGCCCACGCCGACCTCGTACAGCACCCGCCGCAGCTCCTTCGAGAGGGCATGATCCCAGCGGGATACGATCTCGCTGACTCCTTGCTCGAAGCTGAGCCCGGCCTCGACCGAGATCGTCAGCATATCCAGCGCGTCGGGCAGCGCATTGGTAATCTCCAGCTTGCGGCTGCTGATCTTGCGCGACAGCCAGATATCCGGCAGCAAGAACCCAATGCCCACAAAGACCACGCCGAGCAGCATCGAGAGAAACGAGACTTTTCCCCCGGTGAGATAGAGGTAGGCGACGAACATCCCGGCCATGATCATCGTCGTCCAGCCCTTCAGCCCGACAAAATCCGACGTGGTCAGGCCGCCCGGACTACCCGCCATTTGCAGCCGGTCGTGGAGCGTGGCAAGCCGTTTGTTGGGCAGCAGCCAGCTAAAGATCCGCATGCCACGGAGCGCCACCGGCTTGAGCACGCGCTGCGAGAACGGCTGTTGCAGCTCGTGCTGCTCGATCGACGCCGGAGCGCTGCCGCTGTACAGCTCCATCCGCTCTTGCAGCTCGCCCTTGGGACGCAGCGCCGCCAGCCCGACGAAGACAATCAAGATGCTGATCGAAACCAGGATTGAGGCGATGACAGGAAGCATCATGGATCTATTCCTACTTCAAAAGAGCCATCTTCGGCGCTAAATCTTAATATCGACGATCCGCCGAATCACCAGAAAACCCGCGACCGTCATCAGGAACGCTCCGATCGGAATACACAGATAGATATTCCACCGGAACATCTCCATCATGTAGCCCGGATTGATCGCCATCAGGATCATGCCCAGCACGATCGGCAGCAGGCCAAGCACATAGCTCGCGTAGCGCTGCTGCGCGGTGATCACCTGCACCTCGCGTCGCAGCCGCGCCCGCTCTCGGATCGTCGAGCCGACGTTTTCGAGCACCATCGCCAGGTTGCCGCCGACCCGCGCGTGGATCTTGAACACGCTCACGATCATCTCCAGATCCTGGCTCTTGATCCGCCGGACCATCCCGTCGAGCGCCTCCTGCATCGGAACGCCAAGCTGGAGCTCCTGGCCCATGCGCATGAACTCTGTCGCGGTCGGCTCCGGCGCTTCCTTGCTCACGTTGAGCAGCGACTGTTGAAGGCTAAATCCAGCCCGCAGACCGCCGACGATCAGCGCCAGCGTATCGGGAAGCTGAGCCGTAAACTCGCGGATGCGCCTGCGCTCGCGGATGCGCAGCCAGAATTCGGGGATCAGAAAGCCGACGACCGCGAAGAGAATGCCGCTGATCATGTAGCCGGTGATCAGCCACAGCAGCAGAAACGGCAGTGCCACGGCGGTAATCTTGATCAGCAGGTACTCCGCGACGTTCAGCTTGACATCGGCCCGCGCCAGGCTGGCCCGAATGCTGCCGGCAAACGACCGATCGTTAAGATACGAGCTGACACGCTGGCCCAGGCCGTTCTGTTCATCGGCGCTCAGCCCAAACGGCGCGCTCATCGTCGCGTATGCTTCGAGCCGATCGTCAACCTCCGAGCTTGCGTTGATCAAGCTGTTGAGGCCCAGGATCGCCAGAAACACGGCCAGGCCGGTGAAGGCAGCGGCGGCGATCAACATCATCTCCATGATTCAAAGTCTCCTAGCATTGCGCGTCGATGGCTCTCTCCGAGCTTCGCGGTGATGCCCTCGCCCCCGGCCCTGTGAGCCGCCCCTCTCCCATTGCATAGGAGAGGGGTGAGAATCTGTGCCCGGCTCTCGGTTCTTTCCGCGCTACCGGCCCACAAAGCCGAAAGTGCTCGTCGGAACGGTGATGTTGAAGCGCTGAAGCTGCTCCAGAATACGCGGTCGAATGCCTGTCGGCACCAGCTTGCCCAGCACACGGCCATCGCGTACGCCTTCTTGCCGGAACACGAATAGATCGGACATGGTGACGGTATCGCCTTCCATGCCGGTCACTTCGCAGATGCGGCTGACCCGGCGCGAGCCGTCCATGTAGCGATCGACGTGGACCATGATGTTGATCGCCGACGAGATCTGCTCGCGGATCGCGCGTACCGGCAGCTCCATGCCCGACATCAGCACCATCGTCTCGATGCGGTGCAGCGCGTCGCGCGGGTTGTTGGCGTGGATCGTCGTCATCGAGCCGTCGTGGCCGGTGTTCATCGCCTGGAGCATGTCGAGCGCCTCGCCGCTGCGGCACTCGCCGACGACGATGCGGTTGGGCCGCATACGCAGCGCGTTGACCACCAGATCGCGGATCGTCACCTCGCCCTTGCCCTCGATGTTGGAGGGCCGTGATTCGAGCGTGACCACATGGCGCTGCTGCAACTGTAGCTCGGCGGCGTTCTCGATCGTGATGATGCGCTCCTGGTCGGGGATGAAGCTGGAGAGCACGTTGAGCAGCGTCGTCTTGCCCGCGCCGGTGCCGCCCGTGACCACGACGTTCATGCGCCCGTGGACGCAGGCTCGCAAGAACTCCATCGCCTCTGCCGTAACCGCGCCAAAGCGCACCAGATCGGCGGAGGTCAGCGGCACCTGCGAGAACTTGCGGATCGTGATCGTCGGGCCATTCAGCGCGATCGGCGGAATGACGATGTTGACGCGCGAGCCGTCCGGCAATCGGGCATCGACCATCGGCGTCGACTCGTTGACGCGGCGGCCCAGCGGCGCGACAATCCGGTCGATCACCCGGCGCACATGAGCATCGTCGTTGAAGCGGATCGGCGACTCGTGCAGCACGCCGTCGCGCTCGATAAAGACCTCGCTCGGCCCGTTGACCATGATCTCGGTGATCGAATCGTCGGCCAGCATCTCTTCGAGCGGCCCCAGCCCGATCACCTCGGCCTGGACCATCCGTTGCAGCCGCTTGCGCTCGCGCTCCGGCAGCACAGCGTTATCTTCTTCTAGGACCGCGTTCACGGCGTTGGCGATATGCCGCTGCAACCGCTCAACATCGCGGACCTCGGCCTCGAAGCGCGACTCGATCTGGCGTAGCAGGCGCTCCTGCACCCGCCCGACGAGCGCGCGCTCTTCTTCGCTGATCGTGCTCTGCTCGTGCGGCATTGCCCGCTTCAGCGTCGGCGGCAGCGTCGCGGTGCCATCGCCTGGTAGTTCCGGAGTATGACCATTGCCGGATTGTCTCATGCGAAAACGTGGCATAGCTGTGCTCCTGCGCTGGCGTCAGACCGCCAGCCAAAGCAGCCTGTAGCTGCGGATTAAGAATTACTCGGCTTGCGCAGCCCAAAGCGCCAGCGCAGCGGCTTCTGCTCCTCCGGCCTGACCTCGGCGGATTTGGGCGTCGTCGGAGCGTACGAGATCGTCTGCACTTTATCGCCGGCGACCCACGCCGCGAGCTTCAGGAAGCTCTGCGCTACCCAGCTCTGCGGATGGCTCTGGATCACGGGCACGCCCTTATTGGCCGCATACGTCACCGCTGGCCCGTCGCTCGGAAGGTTGGCCTGGATCGGATGCTTCAAATGCTGCTGAATATCGTTGAGCGTCACGCCTTTGACGCTGGGAAAGCGATTGAGCACCAGCGCCACGCGCTCGCGCTGCACGCCGTGCCGCGTGAAGTATTCCAGCGCCTGCTTCGTGTTTTTCAGGGCCGGAACTTCGGGCGTTGTCACCAGCAACACCTGATCGGCGGTCGTCATCAGCGTCTCGGTGATCTCGTCCATAAACGACCAGCAATCGATCACGACGTAGCTGAACTTGCCCCGCAGCGCCGCCACGACCGCCGCGATGTGCTTGCCGCTCATATCGGCGGTCAGCTCCGGCTCGTTCGGCGCGAGCAGCACCTTGATCCCGCTCTCGTGCGGCACCAGCACGCGCTCCAGCAGGCCATCGTCGAGCGTCGTGTAATGCACCGCCAGGTCGTGCAGCGTATGCTTGGACCACAGGTTGAGCAGCACCGCGACATCGCCAAACTGAAGGCTAAAATCGGCCAGCACCACATCCTGCCCGCTGACATGCCTCAGCGCCACCGCCAGATTCGTCGCCACGGTCGTCGAGCCGACGCCGCCCTTTGGTCCCATCACCACGATCACCTTCGAGCCGCTCGTGCGAGGCTCGAAGCGGGCGAGCATCGAGGGCTTGCCCGCGCGCTGGCGGCGGGCGTCTTCCATCTGCACCACCTGGCGGATGCTGGCGATCAGCTCGCGGGCATGCAGCGGCTTGGCGAGAATATCGCGCGCGCCTGCAGAGACGAGCCGCCGCACCGCCGCCATATCCTGCTGCGGCAGCACGGCGATACACAGCGTTTCGGGCGCTGCGGCATAGACCGCCTGGATCGTCTCTTCGATCTCTTCGATCGAGCGATCGATCAGCAGCACGTTCGGCTGAAGATGCTGGACCGTCTCGACGCCGCGTTGCAGCACGCCGATGCGCGCCTGGACATGTACGCTCGGATCGGACTGAAGCGTCTCGATCCACTCCTGGTTTAGCCCATCGACCGGCGCAATAATCACAATCCGAATAACCGTCGCTTGATTCTGAGCCATCATACTTCTCCTGGCACCAACCCTTGACTATTGCTGCTTGGGCCGCGAGCTTGAGCGCGGGGCGCGGAAGTTATAGTTATCGAACAGGTAATCTTGGTTGATCATCTGCGTGTTGAACGTGTCGGTATCGAGCGGCGAGCGCAGCGCCAGGTCCATCGTGCCGCCGGCGTCCTTCACGAACTTGGCGATCACGGCGTCCTGCGGCGACATCTCGAACAAGATCGACTTGATCTCCGGATCGGGATTTTCCTCGGTCGCTTCGTCGCGCACGATGCGGAAGACCCGCACGTTCTGAAGCGTGATGTTCGTCGCCTTGCCCTGGCGGGTTTCGGTTGCGCTCTCTTCCTGAATCTCGATCGTCAGCAGCAGATCGACATGATCGTCCTCGTGGATCACCTTGCTCTGGCTGAGCAGATCGCCCACGGGGAAGGCCACGACAACCTTTTCCTCGGCAATTTGGTTGCTTAGCTCGCCGGTCGCGCTGCCGATCATCTGCGAGGCGCGGAAGAACTCGCCCTCTTGCAGCGGCTCGGCCAGCAGTTGCCCCTCGATCTCCGCCGTATCGGTCAGCACGCCCACCGGCACCAGCTCCTCAGGGTATTGTTGCAGCAGAATATCGGTGTCGGAGATCGCCGTGCCAGCGCTGAGCGCTCGGCCAGCCACCGGCACGGGCTTGGTCGGCACAGGCGTGGGCGGGAGCACGGTACTGGCTGATTCAACCGGCACCGCCTGCCGCAGCAGGCTATAGACCATACCGCCTGTTCCCAGGGCCAACACGAGGCCCAGTAGTATCAAGATCCAACCACGACGACGGGGCATGAGCGTACTCCCTCTCGGCTATCAACGAACGGTCATAACAGATAACGAACAATCGGCTCTGGCGGCGACATCGCTTAGTTCCACTGAACGAGACGCGACGTGAGGCCGCTAGTGATCTGGTTCGGATCGAGGCAGCCGGAAACCGCCCGGCCCTTGATCACATTCGGTGTACTCTGCTGGTTCAGATTCGTGGTGATCCGGAAGTTCGCATAGCACAGCGCGACGACCCACGAGTCGATGCTGGCGTTGAGATCTTCTTCCACGCGCAGGTGGAAGCGGGTCGAGTGCGTGCTTCCCGCCGTCACCTGATAATCGATGTCATACTCGCCAGGCTGCACTGTTGCAGGATTAACCTGAATCCTGAGCGTCGGGCTCTGGCCGCTGTGGTCGCGCTGCGCCGAGATCCCGGCGGGAGCGCCGCTGAGGCGCGCGTCATTCTGGTAGTACGTCAGGCTCGACCCGGAGATCACGTTCCAGCTCATGGGATTCCCGCTATTCGCGTTTACCAGTTGCAACTTCGGCTCGATCGTGGTCTGCGGGTTGACGTTCTTGACCAGGCCGCTCGGATCGCCGATGAACGAGAAGTAGAAGTCGTTGGTGTCGAAGTAGGGGCTGGCCTGATACCTGCGCATGCCCAGCACGCCATAGTCGCTATGCTCGCGCGAGGTCGCCGCGCCGCCCACGGAGCGCCCAATGACCTGGATCGTATGCGCTCCGGCCACACGCTTCGGCACGATCATCGGGATCGGATTTTGCTTGAACGGATCGAGCGCCGTGAAGCAATCAATCGTCTCTTTGTCGCTCTGGATCACTTTCAGCGTCACGGTCGTGCCAGCCACCGGCATATCGACCTCCACCGGCGTCATGCCGTCCTGCCAGCCGTTCGCCGAGGGCACGGCGTGCGTACCGCCCGCAGCA
Organism: Herpetosiphonaceae bacterium; assembly: GCA_036374795.1. Classification (NCBI taxonomy): domain Bacteria; kingdom Bacillati; phylum Chloroflexota; class Chloroflexia; order Herpetosiphonales; family Herpetosiphonaceae; species Herpetosiphonaceae bacterium. Next base: position 34,283 of record DASUTC010000050.1, on the reverse strand, counting down.
TCGGTCCACTCCCAGCGCACCTTCATGTGCGCGAAATCCTCAGGAGCGCCCGTGCCATTCTCGGAGCCGATGTTCTCGCCCGAAAGCCGCGCCGTCAGCCGCACCGTCGTCGCGGCGGCGGTCTGCGCCGATGAGGGCTTGAGCGTCACAAGATACTCCGCTGGCACCGGCTTCGGATTGGACAACAAAAACGCGAGGTCGTTGCCGTCGGCGATGAAATACTCCTTGCCGTTATAGCTGGTGCAGGTGGCATTGAACAGATCTGCCGGATCTGTCGGCGGCGCGTTGCGGTAGACGAACTGGTTCGAGTACGGTGCCTCGTTGCAGCGGAAGCTGCCCGGCTTGCAGACAACCGATACCAGAAAATCGGGGTCCTGATACAACTGGCCGTTATAGACCAGCGTGGTGACGATCTCGCCGCCGTTGTAGCGGTCGTCGATCGCGTCCAGAATGTTGCCGGTGTTGATTCCGTTGACCACGCCGAGCTGCTGGCCTGGGATCACATCGGGGCCGGGATACTGCGTCAGGATGTACTTGATGATCGTCTCTTTCCAGGTGTTGGTCGAGGTCGCTGCCGACTGGCCGTTGTAGAACAGACGATTGGGGAACGAGATCTGGCGCGCGTCGAGCAGCAGCGGGCCGCTGTAGGAGGTATTCCCGACGTTCGGGTTGGCGTTCAGGCCGGCCATCTCGATCTCGTAGCCCGGATTGGCGACGCTCGCGGCCTCGCACGGCTGATGGTACGAGCCCGTCTTGGAGGCGGGATCGCCCAGCGTCGGCCAGTCGAACCAGTTGCGGTGAACGCTACAGCCTGAGCCGCCGATGATGCCGTCTTGGTTGAGCACGCCGTCGCCCGCCTGCAAAATATCGCGCACCTTCAAGTATTTTGCCTTGGGGCCGTTGCCGTAGGTCTGCGGCAGCGTGATGCCCGTATTCGCCACGCCGACCCGCTCGTTGTCCTCGTCGTAGCCGGGGAAGCGCACAACCGCCACGGGCCAGATGCCGCCGCCGCTGGTCGCGTCGCAGCGCGCGCGGGCCATGACGTTGTAGGTTTCGATGCCTGCCAGCCGCATGAAGTAGGTAAACGCCGGAAACGTCACCGCGACCCGCACATCGCTGCCGCTGACCTGGATGCCGCTCGTGAGGCTCACGCCGCTCCCGACAGTCGTGCTCAGAAAGTCGATCGTCTCAGGCAGATCGAACGCGGCCTCCGCGTTCTCATCCATGTTGCTGATGATGTACTGGTTGGCCGCGACGCGCGCCTCATCGCTCGATCCGCCAAGGCTGAGCTCGGTTGTGGCGGCAAGACACGCGGCATCGGCAACATTTTGCAGATGCCGCCGCTCGACGTAGAGCATGCCGCTGTCGATGCCCAGGCCGACGAAGATGAACAAGGTGACGGCGAAGATCGCCATTGTCACCAAAGCCTGTCCCTGAGGTTTACGGCGAGACTTCTTCATACAGGCCCTCATGTTAGTTATTCTGCACGCGCATGATCACGGTCTTGTCGATCAGCACCGGGTTAATCTGGAACACGCCGCCCAGGAGCGGCATCTCATAGCGATACGTCACCTGCACCCGCAGCGGGTCCCCGACGTGCGTGCCGATCCAGGCGGGCGTGTCTGTAACCGGCACGTCGTCGATCTGCAACGGCTGAAGCACCCAGCAGTTGACCGCGTTCGCGTTCTGGCACTGATCCGGGGTGAGCAGCCCAAGGGAATGCACCGCCGTGTTGAAGGTTGCTTGCGGACAGCCGTTGTTGTTGCGGTTACGCTGCACCAGCGCATTCTCGACCCATTCCTGAAGATCCCAGCAATCGTCGCCGCCATTCGCAGCGGTGTAGTGAAACCGGCTGCCAAGATAGAGCGAGCCAGCCCGCGCGCCCTCGCGGGCCGCGTTTGTCACCTGCACATGCGCATACAGCAGAAAGCCGAACTCGGCCAGGCCATACAGCAGCAGAATCAGCAGCGGGAGAGTCAGGGCAAGCTCGACCAGCGACTGGCCGCGCGCAGCTTTGAAACGGAAGCGCATCATAGACCTCCCGGCTCCAACCGCATCTCGCTGCTCGACTGGATCGCAATGCTGGGGAAGCCAAACAGGTTGAAGAACAGGTTGTGCGTGTACGACAGCGTGACGATCACTTTATCGCCGTAGCGGTAGTTATTGTTCGTCGGCGTCGCGGGCTCGTACACATAGCTGGGGCTAAGCTGGCCGACGACGGTCACGTCCAGGATCGGGTTGAGCGTCGCCATGATCGCCGCGTTCATCGCCCCGGCGCGCGCACCGTCGACCGTCGCCGTCGCGGGAGTGCTCGTCGGATTCGTCATCTGGTATTGATAGGCCGCTCCCACGCGAGCCGCCTCGCGCGCGCTGTTGGTCAGGCCAATGTAGATGCTGAAGATGATGCCCAGCTCAACCAGCACGAACATCAAGGCCAGCAGCAGCGGCGCGACCAACGCAAACTCGACAAGGCTCTGCCCTGCGTTCGGCAGTCTATGACGACGACTCATAATGTTACCTATAAACAGATGAGGACGGTACCAGTTCAGCGACAACGAAACAGGTTGCTAGTGCCGTGAACTACTTCATGCGAAGTAGGAAGTCTGTAATTCGGCGCGGTTTCGGCTGATGCCGAAGCAGAAGTATAGTGTTCTAGTACTAGAAACGCATAGTACCCTAAAAGGATACTGCCCTGACTAAAAACAATTTTCCGGTTCGGCACGTATGCGGGCAGCCGCCGCTGTACAGTTCGAGCTGACCATATAGCCGCATGAGGCAGGGTGGTAATCGGGGACGAGCCTGTGAATCGATGTGGTGGTCAACAAGCTGCACAGCCAGGGTGTACGCTTCTAGCGTGATCATGGCCTGGCCGCATTAAGGCCGCGCCTGGGCTACGACGCCATCCTCCTTATGATTGGCTGGCATAAGGATACCTTGAGCCTCTGGGCCTGGCATCGGCGTAAGCGATAATGACCCATAGGCGCATACGACCATCTTTAGGGATACTCTATAGGAGGTTCCGCCAGGTGGTAGCGGCACTTTTGTGCCGGGTGTGTCGGCGACTCAGGTGGCTGTGCTGCGGCGCTTGTTCGATCCGTGGCTCTCGGCTATGATAGCGCGCCAGTTAGACCTAACAAAAAGGAGCATCACATGGGGCTGCTCACTGGTAAAAAAGGGCTGATCGTCGGCGTTGCCAACGATCACTCGATCGCCTGGGGTATCGCGCAGGCGCTCCACCGCGAAGGCGCGGAGCTTGGCTTCACGTACCTGGGCGAGGCGCTCGAACGCCGCGTCCGTCCGCTGGCGGAAAGCCTCGGCTCGACGCTGATCGTTCCCTGCGATCTCGGCAGCGACGAGCAGATCGCGGCGGCGATGAATCAGGTGCGTGAGAACTTCGGCCAGCTCGATATTTTGATCCACTCCGCCGCCTTCGCCAAAACCGACGAGCTGCGCGGCTCGTACCTCAACACCAGCCGAGAGGGCTTTCGCCTGGCGCTTGACATCAGCGCCTACTCGCTCACGGCGCTGATCAAGGCCGCCGATCCGATCCTGAGCTCGAACGCCTCGATCCTGACGATGACCTACCACGGCTCTCAGCAGGTGATGCCCAACTACAACGTGCAGGGCGTCGCAAAAGCAGCGCTGGAAGCGTCCGTGCGCTACCTGGCCGCCGACCTGGGACCGCGCGGCATTCGCGTCAACGCGATCAGCGCCGGGCCGATCCGCACGCTGGCCGCCAGCGCCATCTCAGGCATTCGCGACATGATCAAGGCGCAGGAGGAGATCACCCCGCTGCGCCGCAAGGTAACGATCGACGATGTTGGCAACAGCGCCGTCTGGCTCTGCTCCGATCTGTCGAGCGGTGTCACCGGCCAGATCGTGTATGTCGATGCCGGTGCCAGCATTATGGCCGTCGCGCCGATCAGCTCGTAAGCTCAGATGCCATCGGCTCGGCCTACCACGAGGTCGAGCCGCCGCTGCTGGTTCGCTCGTTCGGGTCACGATCGGTTGTCTTATCAGCATTCGGGACAGCTCCGCGCGGCTGTCCCGAACGCCGGGCATCGCCGCTGGCGATCTCGCGATCGTGAGCCTGATCCTCGCCTTCCAGATCGCCACCCGCTCCCGTCTCCTGCGCGCCGACGCCGCCGCTCTCCGGCAGCGGATCTAGTCCGGCCAGATCCAGCGGCGAGTTCGGGCTGGAAAAGCCGACGTTGCTGGTGAGTCTCTCCCCCGCCTTGGCCTGCCTGATCTGATCCAGGTCATCATTGTTTGTCGCTTCGGGCTTCATAGATCCTCGCATCTTTTCATGCTGGCTCCTGCTGCGGATCGTCTGCTGTAGCCTGAGCCAGACATCCTGATACCCAGCCACTCACGCTGCAACCTATGTGCCAATACTTCGATTACGCGCTGGCGAACGTTCGTGCGAGGTATGCTATACTCTGCAACGCGCACATGTGTATTTTTTGCAAAGGGTATCTGATGCGACTGTTATATCTTGATCCGCAGCAGCTTGAACTCGATCCTGAGGGCATTCGCGAAGACGCGGGCGACATCGTCAGCCTGGCCGAAACGATCCGCGAGCATGGCTTGCTCCAGCCGCTTGGCGTGATCGCGCTGGGCCACGAGCGCTACCGCGTGGTCTACGGCGGTCGTCGCCAGCGCGCGGCGCTCCAGCTTGGCCTCGAGCGGGTGCCGTGCATTGTGCTCGATCCCAACGACTCGGACCTGCTGATCCAGCAACTTGTTGAGAACGTCCAGCGCCAGGATCTCAACGATCTTGAGAAGGCTCGCTCCTTCAGGCGGCTGCGCGATCGGCTCAACGAGCAGGGCCAGGGCAGCGGCAGGATGTTGAGCGAAGGCGAGCTTGACGAGCAGGTCGGCGCGGCGGTCGGCCTCGCTCCTCGCACGATTCGTCGCTACCTGGGCTTGCTCGACCTGCCGACTGAGATTCAGCAGCTTATCCGCGACGGCGAGCTCACGGTGACGCAAGCGCAGCATCTACGGCGCATCAACAGCACCAAGACGCAGATCGAGCTCGCGCAGATGATCGTCGACGAGGGCCTGTCGGCGGGCGAGGTCAGCAGCCTGGCGAATTATTTTGCTGCCAATCCCAATCTGACGGTCGATGCGGCGATGCAGGCGCTGGCGCATAACCTGGGGCTGCGCACCGAGGCCACGCCTGTGAACACCGGGTCAGGCGGCCCGCTGCCCAAGGGCGGCCAGCCCGCCGCCAAGGCCGACGACGATTTCTGGGCCGACGAGCCGGAAGCTGCCGAAGATGGTCAGGCGGGCGCGCTCGCCGCATTTGCCGCCGAGGACGAAAATCCCTCCAAGAACAAAGCGCGTGTTTTCCGCATCCGCTCGCTCGATCAGATGGTCGACGAAGCCGACCGGCTGACGCGCGCCTACCACGAGGGCGATCTCCAGAAGTGGGTGCAGAAAGACGAGGGCGCTTCGTTCAAACTGCGGCTGCTGCTCAAGCAACTGCGCACACTCTCACAGGCGATCGAAGCGCTCGTTGGCGAGACGGTTGAGGTCGAGTAGCCACAACTGCGGAAATGAACGCGAGAGTCGACCGGCGAGATCAATCCAAACTGCGGAAATGAACACGAGAGTCGACCGGCGAGATCAATCCAAACTGCGGAAATGAACACGAGAGCCGACCGGCGAGATCAGCCCGAACTGCGGAAATTAACGCGAGAGCCGACCGGCGAGATCAGCCCGAACTGCGGAAATGAACACGAGGGATCAAGCTCAGCTTGATCCCTCGTTCGTTACCGGGTAGCGCCGGAAACCGCCGATGCTAGATATTCCTGCCGAGCGTTGCCAAAAACTCCTCGTTGGAGCGCGTCTTGGCAAGTCGCGTCAGCACCAGCTCGGTGCCCTCGTTGTCGTTGAGCATGCTGACCATCCGCCGCATCGTCCAGACCTGACGCATCATCTCAGGACCAAGCAGCAGCTCCTCGCGGCGCGTGCTGGAGCGGGTAATGTCGATCGCCGGGTAGATGCGCTTCTCGGCCAGGCGGCGCTCAAGCACCAGCTCGGAGTTGCCGGTACCCTTGAACTCTTCGTAGATCACGTCGTCCATGCGGCTGCCAGTATCGACCAGACAGGTCGCGATAATCGTCAGCGAGCCGCCGTGCTCGATGTTACGCGCAGCGCCGAAGAAGCGCTTGGGCGGGTACAGCGCCACCGGATCGATACCGCCCGACAGCGTACGACCAGACGGCGGCATATCCAGGTTATAGGCGCGTGCCACGCGGGTGATCGAGTCCATCAAGATCACAACATCCTGACCGCTCTCCACCAGGCGCTTCGCGCGCTCCAGCGTCATCTCGGTCACTTTGGTCTGATCCTCAACCGACTCGTCGAACGTCGATGAGATCACTTCGCCTTTGACCGAGCGGCGCATATCGGTCACTTCTTCGGGACGCTCGCCGACCAGCAGCACCATCAGGTGGACATCGGGATGATTGGTAGTGATGCCGTTGGCAATCGCCTTCAGCAGCATCGTCTTACCGGCCTTCGGCGGCGACACGATCAATCCGCGCTGCCCGCGTCCGATCGGCGCGACCAGATCGACCAGTCGGGTCGCCAAGATCTGCGGATCGGTCGCCAGCTTAAGCTGCTGGTTCGGGAAGATCGGCGTCAACTGATCGAAGTGCGGGCGATTCCGCGCGATTTCGGGATCGATCCCATTAATCAGCTCGACGCGCAGCAGGCTATAGTAGCGCTCGTTCTCTTTCGGCGGGCGCACCTGACCTGTCACGCGGTCGCCGGTACGCAGGCCAAAGCGGCGAATCTGCGACTGGGAAACGTACACATCATCCGGCCCCGGCAGCATGCGATCACTCCGCAAAAAGCCGAAGCCGTCCGACACAATATCGAGAATACCTGAGCTGAAGCTGTTGCCCACCTGCTCGGTCTGAGCATGCATCAGCTTCATAATCAGATCTTGCTTACGGAGTCGGGCATAGCTTGGAATTTCCAGCTCACGGGCCAACTCGTGCAAGTCGCTCAACGGTTTCATTTCAAGTTCAGCGATATTCACAGAGGGTCCTCCAGGGAAAACAATCTAAGACATGGGTAATAACACAAATACAGGCAGCGCCTGCGGTCGCACCTACGTCCTGTCCATACTCAACATCTAGAATCAGGGTACAGTTCGTGTCCAAATTACACAGCGTGAGGGGGGGACGAATCAGGGATACTGACTTGATTGTAGGTGCTGCTTTCGGTACGGGATCAGCCACATCGGGCCACGACTATATGATCATTGGACCTTTTTGTCCGAGGCTATAGCAACACGTTAAGATCTATACGAATACAGGCAGAAACTCATCGGGGGAGCCACGCAGCACTCGTCAAAATTCAACACGGCGGTAACGCAGCCTGAGAGGGTATCCGAGGCTGTTATTCCAGCCTCGGAGAATAGTATAGCAGGTTTTATGCATAATGCAAGCCCCAGCCTGAGCAGGACCTGCGCAAACTGCTATTCGCTCTCGGACCCGTTGCGCTGATCGAACGGCAGAGACGAGATACGCATCAGCTTATCCCAGCGATGGCTGGCCTCGATAAATCGTGAGGTGCCGCTTCGCGAGCGCATGACCATCGAGTGTGTCGTCGCGCCCCAGCCAAAATATTGTACTCCTCGTAATAATTCACCGGTGGTGATTCCGGTCGCCGCGAAATGCACATCCTCGCCCTGGCAGAGGTCGCTTGTCGTGTACACACGCGCGATGTCGATCCGCTGCTCTTCGACGATCCGGCGCTCCTGATCATTACGCGGCCAGAGCCGACATTGGATCTCACCGCCGATGCATTTGAGCGCGCACGCCGTCACGACAGCCTCAGGCGCGCCGCCGATGCCCATCAAAATATCGGCTGGCGCATGCTCCATGGAAGTCATCACCCCGGCGGCGACATCGCCGTGCAAGATCATTTTGATGCGCGCGCCCGTCTCGCGAATCTCCTGGATCATCTGCTTATGACGCGGACGATCCAGGATCACGACGGTCACGTCGTCGACATCTTTTTTTAGTGCCCTGGCGACCTGCCTGATGTTCTCTCCGACGGACGCCGTGATGTCGATCGCGCCGGCGGCGGCCTCGCCCACCGCGATCTTTTCCATGTACATGATGCCGGGTGTAGCAAAGAGCGAGCCACGCTCGGCAATCGATACGACCGCAATCGCGCCCGGCATGCCTTCCGCCAGCAGCGTCGTGCCTTCGACCGGATCAACTGCAATATCCACCCTGGGCGGCCTGCCGTTGCCGAGCTGCTCGCCGATATAGAGCATGGGCGCCTCGTCCTTCTCGCCCTCGCCGATGACGACGATGCCATCCATATCGACGTTGTCCAGGGCATAGCGCATCGCATCGACCGCAGCCTGATCGGCCTCGTTTTTCTCGCCCCGGCCCATCCAACGCCCGGCGCGCAGCGCAGCCGCTTCGGTAGCGCGCACCAATTCAAAGCCAATGTTACGCTCGATCTTCATGCTACCTCCTTGTAGCTTCCGCTCAATCTCGCGTAGAGAGCGCCATTCTAGCACACAATCGATCAGTGTCTAACGGCAACGCTGATTGTAAGCCGGTTCAAGCAAAACTCTACTCGGCTATTGTCCGTCAACATGACGATAATGTAGTTTTTCATACTTTTGTCACCTTGATAGCGTTGCAGATGGCGTGGATGCATGGTAGGATTTGGGTATTATGGATTGGCGACATAAATTTGATCCCACGCGCTTTCGCCCAGACCTTCTGCTGGCGCGAGCGCGACGTTTGAGCAATATTCGGGCACTCGGAGAGCAGGTTATATCAGTCCGGCGGCTTGGTATGCGCGGCGAGTTTATCGTGCCGCTGGCCGCGCTCGTGATCCTGGCAGGCGCGCTAATCCTCAGCGCGCTTACGCCCGATCCCGCACAAACGCCGCAGGTAGGCGAAGCTCCAAGCGCCACTGGCTCGGCGACTCCGCCGCTCACAACGACGGCAACGGCAGTGGCGGGCTATCCCTTTTCCAGCAGCAGCCCATCCGCCACAATCGGCGGCACCGAGCCGTTCGCCAGTCCCATACCAGACATTACCTCGACGGCAACGTTGAGCAACACGATTGTCGCGATCGGGCCGGATAGCGGAACGGGCTATCCCGGTCCGGGCGACGTGCCGCAGCCGATCGGCCCGCCTCCAGGCGGGGGCGTGCCGCCGTCCGATAGCAGCGGCTTCAATCCACCGCCCGGCGATCCTATTACGGTCCCGACTCCGGCGCTGATCCAGCCGACGTTTGCGCCGCCGGTTAGCTCGTATCCGTCTCCGCCCAACAACCCGCGCCCTCCGCAGCCGGCGCAGAATAATCCACAGCCGCCGCGCGGCGCGCCCAATCCGTCTCCAACGCCAGCGCCAACGGATGGCTTGGTGACGACGCCGACAACGACGGGCACCGACACGGCGCTGACACCCGGCACTACGCAGCAGCCCGTGCAGCCTACCGCCGTGCCCACGAGCCCGATAACGCCGACGCCAGAGCCGACGCCTGTTCCGCCGACGCCAACGGCGCGACCTGCGGAAGTCTTGACCGGCAACGTGCGCTGGACGGCAGCCAACAGCCCGGTTGTCCTACAAAAAGATCATGCGCTTGCGGCTGGCTCATCGCTGACGATCGATCCGGGCGTCGAAGTGCGCTTTGCGCCGGGCGTGCAGCTCACCATCGGCGGCGCGCTGCGGGCACAAGGCACTGCGTCTGCTCCCGTCCGCTTTGTCGGCACAGCAGGTCGTTGGGAAGGCATTGTCGGAACGCAGGGTAGCTCGATTATCCTCGATCAGGTTCAGGTTCGTCAAGCGGGACAATCGGGCACTGCGGTGAGCAGCACCGGCGGCGCGCTGGTAATCCGAAATGCATCGTTCGCGGATAACGGCGGCGGTATCGTCGCGCTCGGCAGTATGCTCGACCTGCGCAACACGCAGATCTTCGGCAATGCGATCGGCGGTCCCGCAGTGAATGTGCGGCTGCCAGGCCGCAGTGAGGTCAACATCGTCAATACGATCGTCGGCGGCAACGGCACACCCAGCGGCGCGCCCCAGGTGCTGCTGACGGGCGAGCAGACAGCCGGGCCGATCACGGTATCAGGGAACTTATTTGTCGGCGGTGCCGGTGCTGGCGTCACCATCAACACCAGCGCACCTCTGACAGGCTCGATCCGCTGTAATGGATTCAGCGGGGGCACAGTCGGCTTGCAGCTTGCTGCCAGACGGCCAGATACAGCCGGGTTCAATCTCGCCATTGACAACAACGCCTTCGAGCAGCAAACCACCTATGGCGCGACGGGCACGTTAGCGTTCAATCTAACCAACAACTGGTGGAGCGATCCGTCCGGCCCGCACGACGTAGGGCGTAATCCACAGGGGCGTGGTGTACCCGTGGGAGTCAATCTTCAATTCCAGCCCTGGCTAACGGGCCGTCCGGCCTGCGCGCCAACTCGATAACAAACAAACCCGTCATCCCCGTCTGCGTCCCCCTGTCGCGGTTTTTCGCAGATCGACTTCTTAGAGTGGAGTACGCTCATGATTCGTCATGCACTCCGGTCGATCAGCGCGCTCGTTTTTTTGGCCTGCGCGCTGATTCTGCTCAGTGTTGCTCATGCGGAGACAACAACGAGCGACCTGAAGCCTGCCGTGTCCATCATCGCCCAGGATGCCTTTCACCGTAGCGCCGACCAGAGCGCTGCCAGCGGTAGCGAGGTCGTCGAAACCGATCGGATTGCCACGTCGCAGACATTCATGTATATGATGCTGCGCTGGCAGGCCGCTCAGCCAGCCGCAGCGTTGCTTAAGCTCGAAGTGCGTAGCAGCGCCGACGGGAGCGGCTGGTCTGCGTGGCGCGACGTTCAAGAGAGCGATGATCCGCCCGATCCCAGCGAGCCGGCAGATACCCACTGGAGCGACATCATCTACACCGATGTTGCGCGCTTCTATCAACTGCGGATCACACGCACGCCGGGTTCGGATGGCGCACTGCCGACCTTCGGCGCGATCCAGGTTCATACCGTCGACGCCCGGATCGACAGCGCGGCGCTGGCCGTGCCCACCAGCGACGGCGCGGTCAGCCCGATGGGTATCGCCCGCCCGGCGTATATTTCGCGGACCGGATGGGGCAATCCGCAGGGGGAGTACGCGCCGAATGCGCCGCCCGCCTACTATACCGCCAACCATCTGGTCGTTCACCACACCGCCGACTCCAACACGCTGGGGCCGAACGAGCCGAACTGGGCAACGCGCGTACGAGCGATCTGGTCGTTTCACACCTACAGCCGAGGCTGGGGCGACATCGGCTATAACTGGCTGATCGATCCCAACGGCGTGATCTATGCCGGACGCGCGGGATCGACCGATCTATCGCGTGATGCGGTCGGCTTCCACGATACGGCCAACTACGGCTCGATGGGCGTCTCGATGATCGGCACCTATACCACGGTCACGCCGACTACCGCCGCACAAAATAGTCTGGTCGATCTGCTCTCGTGGAAAGCCAGCCAGCGCAACATCGATCCGCTGGGGAGTAGCTGGTACTACGGCTGCTCGCGCTCCAACTACTGCGCGCCGTTCAACAGCGGCTCGGTCGTGCTGAACATTGCCGGGCATCGCCAGGTGACGCCGGGCCATACGACCTGCCCCGGCGATAAAGGCATGGAAGTGCTGACCTCGGTTCGCCAGCGGGTCTATCAGCGGCTCCACGGCGGCGGCAGCGATAACGGCGATGCGGTGATCGATGAGCTGGAAACCTCGTTTACGTCAGCCGGCTCATGGCACGATCGGTCGTGTGGCTACGCCGGGCATACCTACTGGACCTACGCCACCAACGGCAGCGAAGGCGTCGCCAGCACAAACTGGGGCGTGTGGCGTCCGAACTTACCGCACACCGGGCAGTACAAAGTCCTGGTGCATATTCCGCAGGGCTGCGCCATCGCGTCGCCGCCGTATGCCACCACCAACGCGCGCTACGAGGTGCGCTACGCAGGCGGTACGACGACCAAAGTAGTCGATCAGAATACGGCTCAGGAATGGGTCGAGCTTGGCGTCTTCCAGTTCGACGCGGGCACCGGCGGCAGCGTGAAGCTCACTGATCTGACCAGCGAGCCATTCAGCGCGCGCAAGGTTGTCTTCTTCGACGCGGTTCAGTGGGTTTATCAACCACCGCCGCCGCCGCAGGCCTCGGCGCAGCTTCTTTCGGCCACGGTTCGTACGACGAGCGTGGGCGTGGGCGAGGTTGTGCCGGTCGAGTTTACCGTCAAAAACACGGGCACCGTGACGCTCGAAACGCAGGGGCCGGACTCCGGCGCGACCGACGATATTGCTGGCGGCTGGGTCTATGATGAGGCCGAATGTTTCGCCGGTGGTAGCTCGTATCCGGCGTATCCCAAGGAGCCGAAGCGGCTGAGGCTGACGCTGGGCTTTGCCAGCGGCTCGCCAACGGTGCCGACCGATTGCAGCACCGGCGATGGCGGGTATCCCTGGCGCTGGGGCGTTGGCTGGCCGATCCAGCCGGGCGAGACACGCACGATCATAGGCTATGTACGATTCCGCACGCCGGGCACGTACACCTTCAAGGCGAACCTTGTCAACGAGTTCGTCAAGTACTACGGCTCGGACGGCAACGGCGCAGATCGGACGACGGCTGCGGTAACGGTGACACCTGAGCGCCGCGCGCCTGAGCCGATCCGCCTCGACAATGCTTACAAGTCACAGGCCAGCGTCTACCAGCTTATTCCCACGCCCGACAGTCTGCTGGCGCGCACGGTCAATCCGCTCTCGATCATCGAGGGCTCCTACATCGGAGCGTTTACCTGGGATGGCAGCGACCAAAACTGGGCCGGTGCTGGGCCGCTCGGCCAGACCGAGCGCTTTGTGGTGCGGCAGGTGCGCGCCTTCTACGTTCCGGCTTCGGGCACCTACAGGTTCCGCGTCACCAGCGATGATGGCGCGTGGCTGTGGGTCGATGGGCGCGAAGTCGTGCGCAACGAAGGATTGCATCCCACATCCTCCAAGGAAGGATCGGTCTATCTGGCGACTGGGCTGCACACGCTGGCGGTCAAATTCTTTGAAAACGCGGGCGAGGCATACGCTGGCTATAGCTGGCAGCCGCCCGGTGCCGCCGAATTTACCACCGTGCCAGCGCCGAGCGGCGCGATCTACGATGGCACGCGCTTCGGCGGCGGGCAGCAGCTTGTGCTGGCAGCGGATGACCTGGGCGGTAGCGGCATACGTACCATGCGCTACTGGATCGACGGCGGCGGCGAGCAGCAGAGCGCGTCGGGCCGTGTGCCGATCAGCCTTGGCGACGGCAGCCATACGATCGTGTACCAGGCCGAGGACAACAACGGCAATAGCGGCTATCAGCGAACCATGACGATGACGGTCGACGCGACGCCGCCGGATAGCGCGGTGGACACATCGGCGCGCAGCACCGGCATCGTCGAGGTGTACCTCAGCAGCAATGCCTCGGATCTGGCTCAATTCGAGCTACAGGTGCGAGATCGAACCGACGGCACAACGCGGCTGTACAAAACGGGGCAGCGGCAGATGCTCTTCTTTGGCATGAGCGGGCATACCTATGAGTTCCGCGTACGCGCCAGCGACGGCCTGAACTGGTCGGCGTTCCCCAGCAGCCCCCAGGCGACGGAGACAATCGCCGAGGCGAGCTATCCGATGATCTACACGCCGAGCATCTCGCGCTAGCCAGCACCGCGCCACAATACGGCACCACCCATCACGAGCAGAGGGCCAAGCCCTCTGCTCGTTCTTGATCGCCGACACCCTACAGCACCGATCGGGCATCTACCTTGGTGCTGGACCGTTCAGGACTCCTTAACCTTGATTTGATCCCTCTAGTTCGCTACAATACGCTTGACATATGTCGAGAACACGGAGAACGCCGGTCATCGCCAGCAGAATACGCGCTTGACGTAGAACACCCGTTCTATTATAATAGTTCTACTTCAATCGAGCATCAGGGCATACCACGTCGTGTGCTGTATCCCCAACAGAATGCTCGAAGTACGCGCGACCGAGTTTTGAGAAAATGGGTAGAGGAGGACGGCGATGGCGGTAACAAGCCGTGATCTGCATCAGCAGCCGACACGGAAGAGCATGCCTGCCGCACCAGTGCGGTGGCCGCAGGTTCAAGCTACTCGTCAACATATTCAGGTGGGTATAGTTGTTGTACTGGGGTTCATTGTTCTGAATCTGCTGATCGGTCGAGGCCAGACATGGCTCGACGACATGCGCTACGGTCGGCCACGAACAATGCAACTAAGCGCGTACGTCGGGCATAACGAGCAGGCCGGGCAGCCCTCACATTTCGTCGCGATGAATCTCAATCGCCGCGTGATTGTGATCGAGCTGCCGGGCGGGGACAGCGCCAAGGCGCAAACGCTGCAAGGCCCGTATCTCTTTGGGGCGCATGAAGACCTGACACCCGTCACGCTGCGGGTCAAAGATCTGAATAGCGATCAGAAAGGCGACCTTGTGATTGCCGTGAAAAACGAAGAAATTATCTATATCAATACCGGCGAGACATTCCGGCTGATCACCGACGACGAACGTCGTCAACTGGCTGAGGCGCATCCATGACACGCCTTCAGCAGATCGTGATCGGCTTTGTAGCGCTCACCGTCATCTTTTGGCTGATGCCTGCGGCTCCTGGCAGTGTCATATCCACCGCCAGCGGCCTGCCTGATGCATTTAACCCGGTCGGTAAATCCCAGTCGATTCTCGCCGCCGCTGCCCTGCCGATCACGAGCAATAGAGGCGGCCTGTCGGTGCTGGGAGCGCCAACGATAACCGTGGAGCAGATCGAGGCTGTTCTGGCCGAGTATAACTCTCCGGCGCGCGGCCACGGCCAGGAGATCTACGATCTGGGCGTCAAGTACGGCATCAATCCCGCGATCTGTCTCGCCTTCTTCATCCACGAATCCAGCGCGGGCACCAATCCGGCGTGGGCCGGTCGGAAGCCAGACGGCAGCACCACTCATAACATTGGCAATATTATTTGTACCGAGGGGTGGCGCTGCTACGGGCGTTTCCGCGATTATGACAACTGGAGCCAGGGCATCGAAGACTGGTATAAGCTGATCCGGGGGCTGTATATCGATGAGTGGAAGCGCTCAACCGTCGAAGACATCATCCCCAAGTACGCGCCTGCCGCCGACAACAACAACGAGGGCGCGTACATCCAGAGCGTCAAGAACCTGGTGCAAAGCTGGCAGGGAAAGTAGGCAGCGATGAACTTTGAACTTGGTAGCGGGCATCGTATACCGTCGTGGCTAGCTATCGCTGCCGCGCTGCTGGCGATCTGGTTCTTCTTTGGAAGCAGCTCCTCCGGCACCGTAATCAGCAGTTGGAGCGGCGACGGCAATGTTGCCGCCCAAAGCGCGGTCGGCGCGCTCAAAGCGCAGCAACCAGGGCTGACGGGTCTTTTCAGCAAGCAAGCCGCGCAAGGTGCCGGCTTAGCAGCAGACTCGCATCCGCAGGATATGCCCTGGGGCAATCCCACCGACACAAAAAGCGCGGTCATGACCCAGGGCTACGGCGTCGGGTCGCACGCGCCGGCTGCGGTGTGGGGCGGCGTCGATATCGCGATCGACGGCAACGGCGATGGAGATGCCGATCCACAGGGATCGATGGGCGCGCCACTCTACGCGACGATGAGCGGCGTGATCGAGCTTAATCCCAACTCGATGCCCGCCGGAAATCACCTGTGGATCAAGAACGAGCACTACAAAGTGGGCTACGGCCACCTCAGAGACTTTGCAGTACAGGACGGTCAGACCGTCAAGCGCGGCGACCTGATTGGCTACATGGGCTCGACCGGACAGTCGAGCGGTCCGCACCTGCACTACCACGTCTGGAAAGATGGCGTTAATGTCAATCCGCTTGAGTACGGCGCGCTGCCATAGTCGTCGCCGCCAGCCTACCGACAAAGCATAGCGCCTCGGCCCAAGCCGAGGCGCTTGTTTGTGCGCAGGGTTTGCGTGCTACTCGTTCGGAGCGCTGCCGACACGCGCCGTTACTCGAAGCTGAGCCGAGCCATCGACGGGATTGCCGCGACCCAGATCGGACCGGCGTTGAAGACCACCTCGCTGCCGCCGGCATCGTAGAAGCGGAGCGGAGCAGCCTCGCTCTCCTTGCGCCACGTCGCCTCGATGCTCTTGCCCGCCATGAAGATCCGCGCCGCGCCGCTGCCGACGACCTCCTGATCGATCCGGCGCTTGGCATCACCCGACCGCGCGGCCTCGTTGACCTGCATCACCACGACGTTGCGCGTCCAGAGCTGCTGGCCCGTCACCCGATCGATGTGCGCCCGACCGCGCATGGTGCGGTGGTAGCCATTCGAGGCGACATCATAGGTGAAACCGGCGCGGAACGACTGATCGAGGAAGAAATATTTGATCCGGCTGACTTCGGGAGGGTTGGTCGCTGGCATGGTGCTGAACAAATATCCAACCCTGGGATCATCAAAGGCGCTCGCGTTCTTCGCTTCGGCAAAGGCCCGCAGCAGGTCCGAGCTGGTGTACAGATTATGCGGCGCGATGCGCTGCGGATCGCGCCAGGTATACTTGGGTAGATTCAGCGCCTCGAAGTTGACGAACTGGTCGGTCGTCTCGGAGAGACGCACGCCATCGGGGCTGCCGCCGGCATGGGCATAGATCGGATGGAAGCCCATCGCCCACTGCGCAAAGTAGAGCCGCGTCGAGCGCACCGGCCCGATCTCTTTCACCTCCGGCGTAATCCCATCGGTGTAAAGCGCGATAAAGCGCGTAATTCCGTACTCGGCCAGCCCTTCAAAGACCATCGCGGCTTTGTTCATGCCCGACTGAGGATAGGCGTCGGGATGATTGTCGATCATCACCATCCAGGGCCGCCTGGTAATCGCGCCGCGCGCAAAGATGCTCTCGCCGGTGACAAAGCTCACATCGGGCGTGGGCGTCGGCTCGGCGGTAGCCGTGGGCTCGACGGTAGCGGTAGGAGCGCTGGTCGGCGTCTGCGTCGGCTCGGTGGTAGCGGTCGGCACTGCGGTGGGGATCGTCGTAGCAGCGGGCCTGGGCGGCTCGATCTGCGCCACCGGCACGGCGGGAGCGCCGCCACAGGCCGCAAGCCCGGTCGCGAGGAGCGATAGCAACGTTAAACGACGAAGAGCAAAGAACTGAGGCATTAAGGATTCTCCTTGGGCGACTGAGCCTGGATCGCGGCCCAGGCAGCATCGGCGGCAGCGACATCAGCCGCCGTTATCGTGTCGGGCGCATAGCGCGCCCGGTCATAGACATCGGTGAGATGTTGTAGCTCATCGGCGGCGCTCGGCACCAGCGGCGCGAGCACTGGCGAGTATTCGAGCGGAGTCTGCTGCGGCTGACGCGAACGTTCTGCACGCTCTCCCATCAGCAGCAGCTCCACGTAGCGCCGTCGAATACGCTCCGCCGGATCGTCAGGCCGCAGCCGCGCCAGGGCATCGCGCAGCCCATGCGTGCGCGGCGGCAGACGCAGCCCTTGCAGCAGATCGAGCAGATCCGCGCCGAGCCGCTGCCAGCTCCACAGCGACTCGTGCAGCACGCCGTCGGCGGTGCGCCGCGAATGCCGTTGCCGCCGCATCGTCATGATCAACAGGATCAGCACGACCAGCGGCAGCAGGTACAGCAGCAGGCTCAGCGCAACCTGGAGCGCCTGCACGATCTGGATCTGAAGATCGGAGGGCGTTTGCGGCAACAGATCGGCGCTGGGCGATGGCGACGGCGACGGGCCGGACTCAGCCATCGACCGCTGAAGCTGGGCCTTCAGCCAGAGCCAGACCTGAGCGATCAGCCAGACGAGCGGAGCCATCACCAGCGCAAAAACGCCGACGATCACCGCCACTACCGTGCGTAGCGCCTCCGTAGCCGTGCTGGAAACGAGCGTCAGCAGCAGCGTCCCCAGCAGGAGCACGCCAACCGAGGCCAGGAGACTCGACCGCAGCCAGTACCAGCCGCCGCCGACCTGCCCTGCCTCCTGCTCATCCACGATCCGCGCCAGAGACAGGCCGAACAGCCCCAGGCCGACGACGATCAGCGCCTCGACAGCAAGACGCGGACCCCACGGCGGCGCGCCCAGGTTGACCGCAGAGAGCGGCGTCACCAGGATCGTCAGGAGCACCAGCACCAGCACGCCACGCTGGAGCACCGCCAGCACACGCGCATGATCGTAATCGACCAGGCCCATGCCGCGCCACCAGCTCCACAGCGAAACCATCAGCAGCCCAAACAGGCTGAGCGTATCGGGGCTGCCCGCGCCGAACGGCCACAGCCTACCCCAGCCGCCGAGCAAGCTCCAGCCGCCGCCCGCCTGCACCTTGACGGCGTACGCCATCGTCAGCGCACAGACCACCAGGGTCGGCCTGCTGACCCAGCCGCCCGGCTCGTCCTGCGCCGTCTCGAAGCGCAGCATGGTCCACGCCGCGATCAGGCAGGCCAGGAACAAGATCGGCCAGCTCAGGCTCGGCGTCCGCTGAAACGCCAGCGCCAGCAGCGTCACGCCAAGATGCAGCAGCAGCACTTCGAGCGCGGCGGCGGTCAGGTACAGCAGCAGTTTTAAAGGCTGAAACGGCATGAGGCTATCAGTACGTGGAGGTGCGGCATACCCTGCACCCGGACCAGCCGATACGTCGCGGCTGGGGTGTGTATTCTACCATACGCGCCGCGCCTGGGCTGCCGGAGCGGTCATAATGTTTGCGCGCCGTTCGGCCCATTGCGCCACGCCACCATCGATCGGCAGGATCTCGACGCCCGGCAGACGCGGCAGGGCATCGTCGCCGCCGTAGAGCCAGACCACCCGGCGCCCGTGGCGCTTCAGGCGCAGCACCGCGCTTTGCAGCGCATCCGAGGGCACCGCGCTGATCATGACGATCGTCGCGCCCCACCCCAGCGACGGCCCGATATGACGCAGCAGGATCGGAAAGGGCGTGACCGAGTAGGGCACCACCTTCGCCAGCGCCTCCAAAACAATCTCAAGCTGCGCTGGCGAGCGGCTCGGCGGAATGCGGATCAGTTGCCCGCTGTCGGCTGGCGCGCCGTTGGTGTACAGCCCGAAGCGCAAGCGCTCCTGCGCCGCCTGCGTGGCTACGGTCGCCGCCGCGCTGATCATCCGCTCGATCAGATCGTAGCGCATGCCCTGCCAGTAGTGCTCGAACGTATCGAGGTTGAGCATAATCGCGATGTCCAGGCTGGTCGTCGGCTCGAAGACGCGCGTCTGAAGCTCGCCGCGCCGGGCGGTCGCCCCCCAGTGGATGGTTTTGAAGGGATCTTCACGCCGGTAATCGCGCACGCCGACGGTACGAGCGGGATCGGTCAGCAGGTGCCGGAGCGTGCGCGTCTCGCCGATCGGATGCTGGGCGCGGAGATACAGATCGGGGAGCGCGATCAGCTCAGGGTAGACCACAATGCTGGTCCGCGCCGGAAGCTCCAGCTCGCGCACCTGCAAGCCGAAGGCGTCGGTCGCCTCCAGATGGACCGGCCCGAAGGTGAAGAAGCCACGCTGCGGACAACGCAGCGGGAGCGACCACGAGACGGCTTCGTAGGGCCGCAGCCCGATCCGGCGTCGCCAGATCTGCAAATGGGACTGTGGATGCGGCAGCATGCGCTGCTCATAGTAGTCCAGCTTCGCGGGCACGGTATCGTCGAGCTTGAGGCCGGGCAGACCAAGCAGCTTGGAGTTACTCAGCCGCACGGTCAGCGTCACCTCATCGCCGACGAAGACCCGATCGCTGCTGAGCGCGCGGGTATAAGCCACACGGTGGAACGCCCAGCGGCCCCAGAGATGCGCCAGCAGCAGCGCCAGACCGAGCAGCCCCAGGAGCAGGACGGCAAGGCCCTGGCGCAGCAGCAGCGCAATGCCCAGGAGCGAGATCAGGAGCCAGCGGAACTGCGGCTTGAACATACGAGATCTTTTCGAGTTTCAAGTTTCGAGTTGGACATCCAGAGGACAAGGGGCGGGGATGAGAAAGCTCAACATTTGGAGTTCGGAGTTGAGGCCCTCACCCCCGGCCCCCTTCCCCACGCGCAGGCGGGCTTCCGCCTGCGCGACCTCCGGCAGAGGAGAGGGGAAGTAGATCGTTCTTGGTGCTTGGTTCGCTTGTTTCCTTATTCCTTTGTTCTATCGTCCCTAAGCGATGCCAAGCTCTTTGAGCTTCGTATCAAAGACCTTGACGGTCAGCCCGATCCGCTCCGCCGCCTCGGTGTGGTCGCCCGCGCTCTGGCGCAGTGCCTCCGAGAGCATACGCTGCTCGACATCCCGTAGCAGCGTCGGCAGCGGCGTGCGCTCGCGCACAGCCTGAACAATATCGACCTCATGCACCGCGCGCCCGGCCTCCAGCGACAAGAACTCGCTGGTGATGACCTTGCCCTGCGTATAGACCACCGCGCGCTCGATCTCGTTTTCGAGCTGGCGCACGTTGCCGGGCCACTCGTACTCGATCAGCTTGTTCAGCGCCTCCTCCGAGATGCGCGTGGGCGGCGATGTGGGGCTGTAGCGGTACTTATCAAGGAAGTGCTCGACCAGCAGCGAAATATCCTCTTTGCGCTCGCGCAGCGGCGGCATGTGAACGTTGATCACATTCAGCCGATAGAAGAGGTCTTCGCGGAAATTGCCCTTACGCACCTCCTCCTCCAGATCGCGGTTGGTCGCCGTCACCACGCGCACATCGACTTTGACCGTCGTGGTGCCGCCGACGCGCTCGAACTCGCCCTCCTGAAGCACGCGCAGCAGCTTTTTCTGCGCTGTCAGCGACAGCTCGCCGACCTCGTCGAGGAAGATAGTGCCTTTGTTGGCGAGCTCGAAGCGACCTTTACGCTGCGCGACGGCGCTAGTGAACGCGCCCTTCTCATGCCCGAACAGCTCGCTCTCCAGCAGTGTGTCGGGCAGCGCTGCGCAGTTGACTTTGATCATCGGCCCGGTGCGGCGATTCGAGTTGGCGTGGATCACATTCGCCACCAGCTCTTTGCCGGTGCCCGTCTCGCCCGTCACCAGCACGGTTGCTTCGCTGGCCGCGATCCGCCCGATCAGCTTGTAGATGCGCTGCATTGCCGGGCCGGAGCCGATCATTCGGTCGCGCGGATCGGACGACTGACCCTCAAGCGTTTTGACCTTCGAGGCCAGATCTTGATGCTCGAAGAAGCGCTCGACCAATACCAGCACCTCGTCCACGGAGAAGGGCTTGAGCAGATAGTCGAACGCCCCCATCTGCATCGCGCGGATCGCCACCGACGAGGTTGCATGGGCGGTAATCATGATCACGCCAATATCGCTGCCATTTTTATGGAGGCGCTCCAGCACTTCCAGGCCATCGATGCCCGGCATGCGCACATCCATCAGCAACAGATTATATTCATTCCCGCTCGCAATTTGCGTCAGGACCTCAGTACCGCTACGCGCCTCGGTAACTTGATAGCCTTCCCCTGCGAGCAGATCATGGAGCATGGTCCGCACGCCGTCATCGTCATCGGCTATCAGAATATGGCGTTGATTAATCTGCTCTTTTGCCACGATTACGTGTGCTCCTTCTTGATGACGCACGCAGATAGCGGCTACAGTCTGCCGTACAATAACGACAAACACGCCGCGATGCGTCTTCGGTGTGTGGATACCAGGATAGACGAAAGTTCCACACTTAAATTATAGCCTACCCATACACGTGGTGCAACAAAGAGGAGACATAGACCGATGAAGTCGGCACGTCGTTGTGCCGACCTGGCCGCG
Source organism: Herpetosiphonaceae bacterium (assembly GCA_036374795.1). Taxonomy (NCBI): domain Bacteria; kingdom Bacillati; phylum Chloroflexota; class Chloroflexia; order Herpetosiphonales; family Herpetosiphonaceae; species Herpetosiphonaceae bacterium. The sequence goes on along the minus strand of DASUTC010000050.1, from coordinate 12,513 downwards.
AGAGGCAGATTGGATCAGCGGCCTACTGCCGCCGCTCGATGCGGGCACCCAGGCCGCGCAGCCGCTCTTCGATGCGCTCATAGCCGCGATCGATCTGGCCGATGTTCTGGATGGTGCTGGTGCCCTCCGCCGCCAGCGCCGCGATCAGCAGCGCCATACCCGCGCGAATATCGGGGCTGGTCAGCGTATCGCCGTGCAGCTTGGACGGGCCGACGACAACCGCGCGATGCGGATCGCAGAGGACGATGCCCGCGCCCATGCTGATCAGCCGATCCACGAAAAAGAGCCGGTTCTCAAACATCCACTCATGGATCAGCACCGTGCCCCGCGCCTGAGTCGCCACCACCAGCGCGATGCTCATCAGATCCGTAGGAAAGCCCGGCCACGGACGATCGTCGATCTTCGGGATCGCGCCATGCAGATCGGCGCGCACCACCAGCTCTTGCTCGGCGGGTACGACGATGTCGTCGCCCTCGACGCGCCAGTCGACGCCCAGCTTATTAAAGGTGATGCGCGTGATGCGATGCTCGAGCGGTCGCGCGTTTTTGATCCGAAGCTCGCTGCCGGTCGCCGCCGCCAGCCCGATCAGCGAGCCGACCTCCATAAAGTCGGGTCCGATCGTGTACTCCGCGCCGCGCAGACTTGCCACGCCCTCGATCGTCAGCGTGTCGGTGCCAATGCCGCTGATCCGAGCGCCCATCGCATTCAAACAGCGGCAGACATCCTGCACGTGCGGCTCGGACGCGGCATTTTGAATCACCGTCGTGCCGTTTGCCAGCACCGCCGCCAGCACTGCCTGCTCGGTGCCTGTGACGCTCATCTCGTCCAGAAACATATCCGCGCCGCTCAGCTCGTTCGCGCGCAGGATGTAGCACTCATTGCTGACCTCGATTTCCGCACCCAGCGCCTGAAGTGCCTGGAAGTGCGTATCCAGCCGCCGCCGCCCGATCCGATCGCCACCGGGCCGTGGGATCGTCACAAAGCCGCGCCGGGCCAGCAGCGGACCCGCCAGCAGCGGCGCGGTGCGGATGCGCCGCCCCAGCTCGACATCGGGCTGCCGATCGCCCACGTCGCGCGTCTGCAAGCGCCAGCTGCCGCCGCCGAGATCGGTACACTCGACGCCAAGCCGCTGGATCAGCTCGCGCTTGATGCGCACATCGCCGATGTTCGGCACGTTATGCAAAACCAGCGGCTCGTCCGTGAGCAGCGCGACCGCCAGCAGCGGCAGCGCCGCGTTTTTATTGCCTACAGGCGTGATCGTCCCGCCAAGCCGGTGGCCCCCTTCGATCACGAAATAGTCCATGCTTCGACTCCTTCAGGCGCTCGACGACTCATGGAGGCGGCACATCCGACTCCAGCGGCCCTGCGCGGCGCGCAGCCACGCGCAGAACGATCGATCGATCGCCTGTCACTTCTTCAAATTATCGAAGGGCATTATAGACCAGATTGGCGCGCGACGATCATTTGCGACCGAAGGGCCAGAGCCGTCGCCACTTGCTCGGCGGCGACATCGGATTGGTCTTGCCGGTTGTCGGCGGCAGATCCGCTTTGCGGCGGCGAATCAGATCCCGCGCCCGCTCGCGACCGATCTCGATCGCCTGCTTGTACAGCCCTCGCAGCGCGTCGCCCGACAGCACCTCGCCGCTGCGATACCAGACCGCCGCCGCCTGCCCGGTGGCGTACGTCCCGGCGTAGGCGACGGCAACCTTGGGCAGGATGCCGAAGCCGGGGATCAGGCCGACCAGCTGACGCGCGACCTGCCGCCACAAAAAGCCGGAGCCGATCACCGGCATCACCTCGCGCATCTGCGCCTGAAAATCGGCGGGAGCGCCAAAGGCCAGCGCCAGCTTATAGACCAGCAGCGCCTGATTTTTGGTCAGCACCAGCATGTCCGCCGCGTTGAGCGGAATATTCAGCACCGGCACCATCTCCGACAGGCCAGACGTGAAGGCGTAGCTCGCGTTGGAGAACGACGAGTCCCCGACCAGCGCGCGGGCGACGGCATCGCGCAGGCCAGGCAGTTGGCGTGCCGCCGCAACGCGCAGCTCATCGGGCAACTGCTCGACGACCGCCGGAGCCAGCAGCCTGATCAGCGTAGCCGTCTCGGCGTCTGGCGCGAAGACCGTCAGCGCGCCGGGCAGGTACCACATGCCGCCGCCGTCGGTGCGCGGCATCTGCTCAGCGCCGATCAGCAGCACCACGCGCGGGATCGCCAGAATCGCCAGCTTATCGGCGACCGACTCGGCGTCTACGCTGACCTCGGCGCGCGCGTCGACCACCAGCAGCGCCAGATCGCTGCGGCCCACCTCGCTCTGCCGATCGCGCGGCAGCGGCACGTCATACTCGCGGATCACCGCCCGCTCGGCTGGCCCGTAGCGGCTGGGACCCGCGTAGAGCGCGCGGATCACGGCGCTGCGGTCCTCTGGCACACCGATGATCGCAAGATGCACGGGCTGCTCCGCGCGCTCACGAATATCGCCGACGTTGATTTCTCGAATGGTGTTCCAAACGTTGCTAAGACCGCCAATGCTGGGCACGCTACACTCCTTGTCGTACGAATGCCGATACGCCCGCTACATCTCGACGCCGCCGAACGATCCCGACTCACGCGCGCGGCGCGGCGTCTCCGGCAGATCCGGCTGCTGCGGGGACCCGCTACCCGTCGGCATCTGCTGCTGCAAAAAGCCGCGCAGCAGCCCCTCGAACAGCGAGCCGACGCCTGCCGCGCCCGGATCGAGCTGGCCGCGTGTATCGCGCTGCCCAAACGATTCGACCGGCGGCGACGCGCGGCGAGTACTATACGTGCCACGTCGGGCGTTTGTCAATGCCTCCATCAGCGCATCCATATCGGAAGCGCCGCGCTGCTTCGCGCCAAGATAGCCCAGCACGCCCGGCACCAGCGCGTCGAGCAGGCCGCCGCCGCCCTGCGGGATCGCGCTGCTGCCCTGAGCGCCGCGCAGCAGCCCTTCGAGCAGCGGCAGTAGATCCGTCGCGCTCAGACCGCTCCGGCCCAGCAGACGTTTTCCGGCATCGGCCAGACCCGCCGCATAGACCGGCGCGGTCGCGCCCCGCCCATCGTCGCGCAGCGTTTCCGCCGCTGTGAGCAGCGCCCGCCCGACATCGCCCTGGCCGCCCTGAAGCTCGCGCTCCAGCGTATCTGCGACAAGCTGCATATTGGCCTGGTAATTATCGCCCGCGTTGCCGTTGCCGATGTCGTCCAGCTCATTGAGATAGGGCTGATCCTCGGCGGCATTCCTTGCGATGGTGCGCCAAAGCTGCGCAATATCAACTTGAGACACAGGGATCTCCTCCAATCATGCTCAGCACAATTCTTGCTTGGTCCATAGTCCGGCGTGTATCGCATGCGCGATCGTCGAGGGCCGCTACACGCGCAGAGCACCATGCCCGGCACGTCCGGCCTACAAGCAGTACTGCCGTTGTAGCACGAAACATGCCAATCGCCGGATCTGGCGCGGGCGTGTCAAGGCCGCTACAATACTCATATCGACGCGCCGATTCATTGACCTCGTAGGAGCGTATCGCCTACGCCCCGCACCAGAGAAAAGGAAGCATGCAATGCACTGGCCGGACGAACTTGAGCTAGAGCTGACAGCCATCGCGCAGGGCGGCGACGCGGTAGGCCGCTACGAGGGCCGCCCCGTGTTTGCCAGCGGCGGCCTGCCCGGCGAGCATGTTCGCGTCCGGCTCTATGATCGGCAAAAAGCGTTCGCGCGCGGTCGCGTGATCGAGGTGCTGCGCGCGGCTCCCGAGCGGATCGCGTCGCCCTGCCCGCTCGAAAGCGTCTGCGGCGCGGCGGACTGGCGCTGGATCGCGCCGGAGGCGCAGCGCGCGTTCAAGCGCACGATCCTTGAGGAGCAGCTACGGCATATCGGCGGGCTAGAGGTCGCGGCGCAGCCGGACGAACCGCCCCCGGACGAGGGCGCTACCTGGGCCTATCGCACGACCGCCGAGCTGCATGTCTCAGGCGCTCGGATCGGCTACTTCTTGCCGGGCAGCCGCCGCGTGTCCGATATTCCGGCCTGCTGTCTGCATCATCCGCTGATCGATGCCGCGCTGGCAGCGCTCCGACCGCTGCTCGGCGACGAGGCTGCGCTGCGCGACCTGACGCTGCGGTGTAGCCCCGGCAGCGGCGAGGTGATCGCGCTGCTGGACGGGCGCGGGCCGCTGCGCGAGCTTGCACGGCGCTGGCGTACCGCCCATCCGCCGCTGGTCGGCGTGGTCCATGCCACGCAGCGCCGCGCGCTGGATGGCCGCGACTGGATCGAGCGGGTCGTTGGCGATACATGCTTTCGGCTGTCGGCCAGCTCATTCTTTCAGGTCAATGCCTACCAGACCGAGCGGCTGGTGCGGCGCGTGCGGACGCTGCTGGATACGCAGCCGGACACGCGGCTGCTCGATCTCTACTGCGGCGTGGGCTTATTCGCGCTGTCGCTCGCGCCGGAGGTAGCCGAGGTAGTGGGTGTCGAGGAGTGGGCACCCGCGATCGAGGATGCGCGGCGCAGCGCCCAGCTCAACCGCCTGAGCAACGTCACCTTCGAGGTCGGCGCTGCCGAGCGGACGATCGCGAAGCTAGCGGGAGGGTTCGACCGTGTGGTGCTCGATCCGCCGCGCCGGGGCTGCGCGCCTGAGGTGCTCGACGCCGTGATCCAGCGCGCGCCGCAGCGGATCGTGTATGTCTCTTGCCATCCGGGGACGCTGGCGCGCGATTGCAAGCAGCTTGCGGCGGCGGGCTACCACATTGCCAGCGCCGAGGTCATCGATATGTTTCCGCACACGCATCATGTCGAAAGCATCGTGCGGCTGGAGCGCGGCTGATTACTCCTTTTGCCATGCAGTAGAACAGCGGGATATTAGAATAGGAGCCAGGTGAGCGCAACAGCCAGCACAGCTCCTAGCGCGCCAATAGCGAGCAGCCCAACCCAGCCATCGCGCGATGCTTTATCGTTCCTCGTCCAGATGAGCATCTCGATCAAGGGTTGGCCGAAGACCTCCAACAATCCTTCGAGCAGCTCCATCGTCGTGCTTCCTCGAACGCAAACGCTGCCTCCGGGACCTAGCGAATCCTGACGTTGCCCGCCGTGGCATCGACGCGAATCGTCACGCGATTCGGCGCGTCGGGATTGTAATCCTCGCTGACGTAGGCATCGTCCTGCTGCTCAAAGCGATCGTCAAGATCGATGTGGCTCCAACTGGAAGGCACCTCGATGCGCGCCGCCAGATCGTCGGGCACGTCAATCGCGACATTTCCGGCGGTGCTGGCGATGTCGACCTCGATCAGGCCCTCGTTGGGCAGCTTGATCTCCGCGTCGCCGCCGCCGTTGATCATCAGATTGAGGCGCTCAAGCTTCAGGTCCTCGAAGTCAAGCGGCGAGGCATCACCTGCATGCAGATCGATCGTGAGGTCGAGCGGCAGATCGCGCTTGAAGCGGAGATCGAGATCGCGCGAGCGCCAGTCGTTGGTGCCGAGATCGAGTACGCCGGTGCGGCCTTCCTTGGAATAGCTGTTGATTGCGCCCGCCGCGCCCGTGACGACCTGATCCTCGTCGCTGTGATCGCGGATGCTGAGCTTTCCAGCGGTCAGCGCGATCGTCGCTCGCAGCCGGTCGATGCCCTCAAAGCTGGGCAGCGCCTGCTCGACACGCTCCTCTGCCACATCAACGTGTTCGCCACCGAACCAGCGCGCCGCGCTGACGATCGGAATGCAGATCAGCGCGGCGATGAGCGCCCCGACCACGATGCGGCGACGCTGGCGGCCCTCCGTCACCAGATCCAGGCCAACGCCGATCAACGCCAGCGGCCACAGCACGCTCCACGCGGCGGAGCTAAACACCCCGCTGGAGCTGAGGCCGATCACCGCACCCGCTCCGATCAGCAGCAGCGCTACGATCCGGCGCGACTGTTTCGGCGGCGCTGGTGTAGCCGTTTCGACTCGTTCAGACATGTTCGGCCTCATACGGTCTTTTTGCGCAACAAATACATGCCAAGACCAACCAGGAGCACCGGCACAACAAATCCTGATATATCAATCCCAAATCCGAAAATACGGCTCAGCGCCTCGCCCATATTATTCATCAGCACAATGACGCCGATGCCCAACAGCAGCAGCCCAAGCGTGCGATTACGACCACTGGCGGGTGCGGCTGGCTGCGGCGCGCTGCGCTCCTGCGCGCTGAACATCTGATCGACGACCGGCTGGCGCGGCGGGAGCGGCTGTCCGGACAGCGGATCGAAGCGCGCGTCGGGGGGCAGCGCCGATGGATGCGGCGGTACCGCGCCTGCTTCGGGCATGACCAGCCAGAGGATCGGATAGACGATCAGCGTAATGCCCGTGGTGAGGGCCAGTACCACAAAGATCAGCCGGACAATCACCGGATCGACGCTGAAATAGTAGCCCAACCCGCCGCACACACCGCCGATCATGCGGTCGGTATGTGAACGAGTGAGTCGTGCTTGCATAGATCTGTGCTCCTTAATCTCCATGGGCCATACGACGTTTAGGCGCGGGCCGATGTTGCAGAAAGTTAAGGGATCGGCAAAACTAAAGTACAATCCACTGCACTTGTGTTGAATCCGGCACACATGGTATGATCGCATCAGAGACAGCAATTTTCAGACGCGCCAGCAATCATATCTGTTCAGATCACCGCGAAAGGAGCGCCCTCATGGGATGGTCACGCCGACCAAACCTGCCACCCAACGATCCCGATGCAGGCGACGAGAACGATCCGCTCGCCGATAACATGCGCCTGCGCCCACGGCGAGCGTCCGGTGGCGCACAGTCGCTCAAGCCAGATGCTAACGATTCGATCCACGATCAGCATACGATCGTCGATAACAACTTTGCCAGCCGCACGCGCGCGCGGCGGGAGCGGCAGATCGCCTCGCCCTTCAGCACGCAGCGCTTAGGAACCTGGGCGGCCAACCCCGACAACTCGCGCACACTGCTGATGATCGGCGCTGCGGTCATCGGCTTTCTGCTGCTGATCGCCATCTTCAACCTCGCCAATCGCTGGTACAACTCGGGTGCTACCGCCGAGGACACCGCCGAGCCGACGGCGTCGGTGGCTCCGGACTTCAGCGGAGTGACCACGGGGCCGCTCGCCAGCGCGGAACCGGGCGTGATCGTGCAGCCGGCGACCAACGTGCCCGGCACCGATCCGGGCCAGCAGCCGCCCAGCCCCGCCGGTGGAGCCTTCGCCGTCACAGGAACCGGGACAGAGGGGCTGTTCTTGCGGCAAGAGCACTCGACCTCAGCGCAAATTCTGGGGACGCTTCCCGAAGGCACGCGGGTTGAGTCATTGGGCGAGACGTTTAACGATGGCACCCGCGACTGGCTGAAAGTGCGCACGCCGCTCGGCGAGGGCTGGGTTGCCCAGCAGTTCCTTCAGCCAGCGCAGTAGCGCGAAGGGAAGAACAGAGAACAAAGAACAAGGGAAGAACCAAGAACCGGGAGAAGATTCTCCCCCTCTCTATTGCAATGGGCGAGGGGCGGCAGCGCCGGGGTGAGGGCCTTGAACTCGGAATTAGGGCTAGAGATCCTCGGCAGACGTAGCGCTGATCACCACGGGCAGCACGACGGTCGGGTGTGGGGCGGCATGAGTCTCATCGCCGCTTGACGTTGCTTTTTTCCTGGTACGTTTGCGCGGCTGATAGGGAAAGTCGAGCGGATTCTGGACGAACGCCAGCGGAAGGATCTGATCCATCTGCTCGACGAACTCAAAGCGCAGCTTGCGCCGCACATGACGCGGCACGTCCGTCAGATCGCGCTGGTTCTTCTTGGGCAGGATCACCTGCGTGATCCCCGCGCGATACGCGCCGAGCACTTTTTCCTTGACACCGCCCACGGAGAGCACTCGTCCACGCAGGGTAATCTCGCCGGTCATGGCAACGGCCCGACGGAGCGCGCGGTTTGCCAGCGCCGAGATCAGCGCGCAGGCAATCGTCACACCCGCAGAAGGCCCGTCCTTGGGTACCGCGCCTTCGGGCACGTGGACATGAATATCGACCTTGTCGAAGCGCTTGGGATCGATGCCCAGGCGCTTCGCGTTGGCGCGGGTATAGCTGAGCGCCGCCTGCGCCGACTCCTGCATCACATCGCCGAGCTGGCCGGTCAGCGTCAGATTGCCCTTGCCCTCGACCACGCTGATCTCGACCGGCATCACATCGCCGCCGTTCTCGGTCCAGACCATGCCGGTTGCCACGCCAACCTCGTCGCGCTCCTCGGCCAGGCCGTAATCGTAGCGATCGGGTCCGAGCAGCGCTGGCAGCATCCTGGGCACGATCCGGCGCGGATAGGGGCGCTCCTCGGCCACCCGCCGCGCGATCTTGCGATAGACCGCGCCGATCTGCCGCTCAAGCTCGCGCACGCCCGCCTCATAGGTGTAGAGCCGGATCAGGTTGCGCAGCGCATCGTCGGTGAAGCGGACCGCAACGCCGCTCAGGCCGTTGGCTTCGAGCTGCTGCGGGATCAAGAACTGGCGGGCGATCTCTAGCTTTTCTTCCTCGGTATAGCCCGCCAGCTCGATCACCTCCAGCCGGTCGACCAGCGCGTCGGGCACGGGATCGAGGATATTGGCCGTCGTGATAAACATGACCCGCGACAGATCGTAGGGCACGTCGAGGTAATGATCCAGAAACGCATGGTGCTGCTCAGGGTCGAGCACTTCCAGCAGCGCCGAGGCCGGATCGCCGCGAAAGTCACGACCCAGCTTATCGATCTCGTCCAGCATCAGCACGGGATTGATCGTGCCCGCATCTTTCATCACCTTGAGCACACGTCCGGGCATCGCCCCGATGTACGTCCGCCGATGGCCGCGAATCTCGGCCTCGTCGTGAACGCCGCCCAGCGAGATCCGCACGAATCTGCGGCCCAGCGCCTCGGCAATCGAGCGGCCCAGGCTGGTCTTGCCGACGCCGGGTGGCCCGACGAAGCAGAGGATCGGCGAGCGACCGTGCGCTCCGGCCAGCTTACGAACCGCGAGATGCTCCAGAATGCGATCCTTGATTTTGCTCAGACCGTAGTGGTTGCGGTCGAGGATTCGTGCCGCCGCCCGCAGATCGCCGTTGTCGACGGTCACGACGTGCCACGGCAGCGCGAGCAGCCAGTCGAGATAGGTGCGTACCAGCGTGTACTCCGGCGACGCGGGCGTCATCGCCTCGAGCCGGCTCAGCTCTTCGAGCGCGCGCGCCTGAATCGGTTCGGGCATCGCCGCCGCCTCGATGCGCTCCTTCAGGTAGCTCAGCTCGTGGACAAACGGATCGGACTGGCCGAGCTGGCGCTGAATCGCCTTGAGCTGCTCGCGCAAAAAGATCTCGCGCTGGACACGATCGACCTCCTGCTCGACCTCGATCCGGAGCTGGTGCTCAAGCTGCAACACATCCAGCTCATGCATCAGCAGCGTGGACACGGTATGCAGCCGGTGCTCGACATCCAGCGCCTCGAGCACCTCCTGGCGCTGCGACACATCCAGCGGCAGGTGTGAGGCGATCAGATCGGCCAGCGCGCCCGGCGTTTCGACGTTAAGCGCCGCGACGTAGGCGTTTTCGGGAAGCGTGCGGCTGAAGCTAGCGACCTTCTCGAACAGCGCCAGCACCGCCCGCTGCGACGCCTCCAGGGCCAGCGAGCTGCCGGGATCGTCCAGCACAGGCGTGACCCGCGCCCGCAGCAGCGGCTGCTCCTGAACGATGGCGTTGATCGCCACGCGCCACAGCCCTTGCAGCAGAATATTGATCGTGCCGTCCGGCAGCCGTACGACGCGGCTAATCCGCGCCTGCACGCCGATCGTGTAGAGATCGGCGGAGCTGACTGTCTCGACATCCTCGTTACGCTGCGCGACCGTGACTACCATGCGATCCGCCGCCAGCGCTGCTTCGAGCGCAACCTGCGCCTGCTGACGGCTGACGAACAGCGGCACGACAACCTGGGGGAAGACAACAGTATTGACCAGCGGCAACACGGGCAACTCGCATGGGATCGGGTGTGGCACACTAATACGCTCTTCGAGCAATACCGATAGGTCGAGATCATCCGTCATAAGCCGCACCTGTCAGGCAAGAGATCATCGCCGCGAGTGTAGCATAAGCGTCAAATCGGAGAGTGAAGTGCCGCTGTTCCATGCTCCTTAAAGCAACTTTAACATTCGCCGGGGCAGCGTCGTGCTACAATGTGGCTATGGCGACGATTTTGCTGGTTGAAGATGAGGTGATCCTGGCGGATACCCTGCGCTACAATCTGGAGCGCGAGGGCTACAGCGTGCTCGTGGCCGGAGATGGCGTGCAGGCGCTAGAGCTGGTGCGGCAAAAGCAGCCCGACCTGCTGGTTTTGGACGTGATGCTGCCTCGTCTCGACGGCTTCTCCGTGTGCCGCATCCTGCGCGGCGAGTCCGATGTGCCGATCATTATGTTGACGGCGCGGCAGGATGAGATCGACCGGATCGCGGGACTGGAGCTGGGTGCCGATGATTATGTCATCAAGCCGTTCAGCCTGGGCGAGCTGCTGGCGCGGGTGCGCGCTATCCTGCGACGTGGGCGGCGCGAGGCGGAGCCGATGCAGCGCGAGATTCTCCAGGCGGGCACGCTCAAGGTCGATACGGGGTCGCGCCGGGTGTGGAGCGGAGAGCACGAGACGATGCTCTCGGCCAAAGAGTTCGATCTGCTGGTCTGCCTGATGCGCAACCGAGGGCTCGCGCTCTCGCGCGACCTGCTGCTGGAGCGGGTCTGGGGCTACGATTTCCTCGGCGACTCGCGCACGGTCGATGTGCATATTCGCTGGCTGCGCGAGAAGGTCGAGCCCGATCCGTCGCAGCCGGTCTATATTCGGACTGTACGCGGCACCGGCTACCGCTTCGAGTCACCCGCCGAGAACATGGCGCAGCGCGCGGCGATGAGCCAGACCGAAGCAGGCGCGAAATAGCCGGTGCCCGACGTCATGGCTCGCACTAGCGCTCGCGGCTGCCCGCAACGAAACCGATGATTGCCCTAACCGCCACGCTGACTGTCCTGCTGGTGATGGCTTTGATCTGGGGCTGGCACCAGCATCGGGAGCTGATCGCCGAGCGCGCCTACTGGCAGCGCCGCCGTGCTGGCCTCACCAGCCGCGCGCTGCCGCCGCTCTTTCTGGCGACCGCCGCCGCCTTAGAGTCGGGGCTGCTGCTGATCGATCGCAACCACCGCGTCCACTTCGCCAACCAGTCGCTCACCCGCATCTTCAACACCGACCTGAAAACGATCCAGGGCCAGGGCTTGATCACGCTGCTCCGCGATTACCAGGCCGACGCGCTGATCGAAGCGGCGATCGAGAGCGGCGAGGTCCAGTCCACGACGATCCAGCCGATCCTCTCGTCGCAGACGCTGCATATCACCTGCTACCCGCTGGAGCAGACACAGGAGTACAGCGCGATCGTGCTGCTGCGCGACATCACGCACGTGGCCCAGCTTGAGCGCGCGCGCCGCGAGATGGTCGCCAACGTATCGCATGAGCTGCGCACGCCGCTGGCCTCGATCAAGCTGCTGGTCGAGACGCTCCAGGCCGCGCCGCCGCCCGACGTCACCGCGCGCATGCTGGGGCAGATCGCCGACGAGCTTGAGTCGATGACCCATCTGGTAGAGGAACTGCGCGAGCTATCACAGATCGAGTCGGGGCGCATGGTGATGTCGATGCGGCCAACCGACATCGACACGATCATCGAGCGGGCGGTCACGCGCCTGCAGCCACAGGCCCGGCGACGTAACCTTGAGTTGGTCATCGAGCCGCATACAGAGCTACCGCCCGCCCTGATCGACGGCGAGCGCATCGGCCAGGTCTTGCTCAACCTGATCAACAACGCGCTGAAATTCACGCCCGCAGGCGGCACGATCACCGTGAGCACCAGGACCGTCGAGGCGACACAGAGCGAGCAGCAGCGCTGGAGCGGCGAACTGCGGCAGGCCGGGCTGGAGCAGGCACTCCTCGTCTCGGTTCAGGATAGCGGCATCGGCATTCCGGCCAGCGAAACCGACCGTGTCTTCGAGCGCTTTTACAAGGTCGATCGGGCGCGGACGCGCAACAGCGGCGGCACCGGCCTGGGCCTGGCAATCGCCAAACACCTGATCGAGGGACACGGCGGGCGCATCTGGGCGGAGTCGAACGAGGGCACGGGCAGCACCTTCTCGTTCCTGCTGCCGGTCGCGTAGAGCGCCACGGAGCACGGAGAATCAAGAATCAAGAACCAAGAACCGAGAACTAAACCGCCCCTCTCCTGTCGCAACGGGAGAGGGGGTGGCGGGGTGCCCTCCGGGCGGCGATTGGGGGTGAGGGCCTCAACTCAGAACTCGACCCGTGTAACGCTTCATCAACGGTGCCCGATCTCATTGTGGTTGTGAGCCTAACACAGCCACCCCCAGCCGCCCCAGCAGCACCTTATACTCGTCTGGCTGATGGGGATGCCACTCAAAGTGTGCTCGCTCAAACCATTGAGTCAACACTTTCTGTCCGTCGCTATTCGTCTCAAGGCG
>DASUTC010000049.1 GCA_036374795.1 Herpetosiphonaceae bacterium | reverse complement strand
GCGAGTGGATGCGTAGCAAGCAGGAAGCTAGAAGGATGACGGGCGATGATAGGTAACGACGAGCCGGGTTGCTTTGCGGGGGAAGAGCGAGCGGATGCGGGTGAGCAGATCCTGCTTTGCGTGCGGATTGACCGTTGATTCGACGGACCAGCCTTCCAGGCCGAGTTTTTGCTCGTCTGTAATAAACGCTTGCTGGTTAATATACTCGCGAACCATTGTCGTCTTACGCTCCATGATCGTTCCTTCCAACCCCCGGGGATCATTGCGAACCGTTGTCCTCAGGAAAATGTCATTTGGTGTATATACACATTATACCACAGTGTATATACAAAAGCAACAAAAATGATATAATATATCGCGGAAATAATCAATGTGTTTTATAATCCCATGTATATACTTGTAGTCTTAAAAGAGGAGTCTATGAAGGTTACACGTCGATCAGATAAAGGGAAAGGCGGGCATCTCCTGATCTCGGTTCCTGCCAATCGGGTGGCTGAGGTCGAGTCGGCGCTGAATTTTCTTGAGGCGCAGCGCCAGCAGCGGGGATCGCAGGTGGTTATTGATCTGATTGTGCGGGCGGCGAAACGGAACGGGTGGACCTTCACACCGCGTGCGGACCCACACCCTCCTGAATAATCCCACCTTTTATCGGGCCGTCGTGAACAATCGAGGGGCAGAAATGTCGATTGAGCGCGGAACCATCATGCACTACAGAGGAGCGCGCACACGGCGCGAGTCGTCCGCAGGATCGCCAAGTCCGACCATTGGCGCTGCGTTGCAACGCCGAGCTGGGTCCGCACGTCGTGCAAGGTGACTTCGACGTGCCAGCGCATGACTAACCATGCGCTGATGTGTTGCGCAGCGTAGTTCAGGTGTGTACACAGCCAGGCGTGTGGTACAAACCAGCCCTCTGGATCACGAGTCAGCACCCGACGAAGCGCGACGGGCGACATCCCGCTGTGTGCCGCCATGCCATTGGACCGTGCCCAGCGGCGCGCATCCGCCGATCAGCAGCCCGCTGCCGGTTAGCTCCGGCGTGATCAACGAGTTGGAAAAGTGCCTGGTTCTGTGCTACAGTGGCACGTCGCGGCGATCGGGCGATAGTATCCAGCGCGTGCGGCACGCCTACCTCAACGGCGCGCCTGCAACCTGGAACGCGCTCCGCACTATGCGCGATGTTGCCCGGCGCGTCAAAAGCGCGCGCCTGGCGGCAAAGCCTGCGGCGCTGGCGGCGGCTGGATCGTCGTTTCCTGCGGGGCCGATGCCGATCAGGCCCTGACCGAGGCGGGCGGCCAGATCATCGAGCTCATCATCGATCGGCGTGGCCGACAACCGTGGCGAGTTGACGAGGAGACAGGGAGCGTGCTGTAACCGCCGCAGCCGATCACGATCTGCGGCGAGCCAAGGAGGCCTCGTATGGATTCGACCATCTCCGAGCAGACCGGCGCTGATCCTCCGGCGGCGCTGGGCGCAAGCTACAACCCGTTCATTCCGCCGCAGCGCGACGATCCCTACCCGTTCTATGCGCAGGCGCGCCGCGCGGAGCCAGTCTGTCACATTCCGTACCTGAACCTGTGGCTGGTCACGCGCCATGAGGATGTTTTCGCGGTCTTGCGTGATCCCGCGCGCTTCTCGTCCGCCGACTTCCTCAAGCCGATGGTGCCCTGGCCTCCTGAGCTGGCGCGGGTGCTGGATTCGGGCTATCCTGAAGCGCCCGGCCTGGTCAACAACGATCCGCCAGCTCACGACCGGATTCGCGCTCTATTTAGCGCCGCGTTCTCGCCCCGCCGTGTGGCGGAGCTGGCGCCGAGAATCCATGCGCTGGCGCACGCGCTGGTCGATCAGTTTGTCGATCAGGGCCACGTCGATCTGGTGAGCCACTTCGCCGATCCGCTGCCGATGACCGTCATCGGCGATCTGCTGGGTATTCCCCGGAGCGACATTCGGATGCTCAAGCGCTGGTGCGACGACCGGATGCTGCTGTACGCGCCCGAAATTCCGCTGGAGCAGAAGTTGGTCTTTGCCGAGAACTATCTTCAGTTCCAGCGCTACTGCGCGGCGATGATCGCGGATCGACGGGCGAATCCTCGCGATGATCTGACCACCGCGCTGGTTGAGGCGCGCGTCGAGGGCCTGACGCCGCTGACGAATGCCGAGATCATTGTCAACATACTGGTGCTGTTCTTTGCGGGCCACGAGACAACCAGCAGCGTGATCGCGCAGATGGTCTATCTCCTGCTCAACGATCCCGATCAGTGGCGGGCGCTGCACGCGGATCGCAGCCTGCTGCCAGCGGCGATCGAGGAGGGCGTGCGGATAACGTCGCCGGTGCAGGGCGAGCCGCGCACCACTACCGAGCCGGTGGAGCTTGGCGGCGTGCAGCTTCCGGCAGGGGCGCGGCTACACGCCATGTACGCCTCGGCGAACCATGACGAGACGGTGTTTCCCGATCCTGAGCGCTTCGACATCGAGCGCGACAATCTCAAGCGGCATCTGGGCTTTGGCTGGGGTGTTCACTTCTGCCTGGGGGCGTCGCTGGCCCGCCTGGAGCTCCGAATCGCCCTTGAAACCTTGCTCGATCGCCTGCCGAACCTGCGCCTTGCCCCGAACTTTACGCCGGAGTTTGTGCCGAGCTTTTTCCTGCGCAATCCCACCCGTCTGCTGCTGACCTGGGATACCGCCTGATCGCGTTCGTCGGAGCGGCCTGTGGTCCTCGTTTCGGGGGATGCTGCCCTGCACAACATGCTGGCAGGGCACATCTGGTGCGGTGATGGATCGATTCGATCCGTCAAGCCGCTTGTGTCGGCACTGCGGCACGATCAATGCAGCGTTGCGCCTGTCGTCCTCGCGGCACTACCGTCCGCACGACCATACGACCTCCTGGAGCCATTGTCCAGGAGGTCGTATGCGTCCGGTGAAGGGAATGATGATTACCGGCCGGCGACCAGCAGCTTCTCGACGTGCGCCAGGGACTTGCCGTGGACTTCGCGCGTGGCCTCCTTATCGACCATCGCCGTCAGGGTGCCATTGCCGCCGACCCGGTAGCGGCCCTCCGGCGAGATGGTCCGCAGCATCGCGCGCGGACCCGGCTCGAGCAGCAGCAGATAGCGTTCGCCGACCTGATAGAGCGGATCGCCTTCGAGAATAAGCACCTGGGCCGTGGAGGGCAGCGCCTTGCCGTTGACCGTCTGCTCCACGTCAGGCATGCTGCCGCCCGTCTGGAAGAGCGTGATCACCGCATCCGCTTTGGCCGCGCCCTGATAGCCCTTGATCACGCGCAGGCTGACCCGCTGCGTGGGATAGCGCGCCTCGCCATTCGGCTCAGCCGGAACCTTCACCACCAGATCGTCGCCCTGCTCCACGGCGATCACGTCCGCCAGCACGATCGCCTGTGCTTTTTGGCGTGCTTCCCCAAAGGTCTTGGCCTCGAAGATCCAGCTCGCATGGGCCGTAGGCGCTGAACCCATCGCGCGATAGGCCACCAGTTGTCCAACCAACGCCAGTGCAAGCACGGCTCCGAGCGCCCAACCGATTCGCGTCTTCATAGTGCTGTCTCCTTAATCAACAAATGCTCCCAACCTCCGTCGTGACGTTCAGGCCATCCGCTTAGTGATAGCGATAGCGGTTGTAGAAGTCACTGTTGTTGTGCGGACCGTAGTAGTAAGTGGTGCTTGAATAGTAGCCCAGCCCCATGCAGTCGCCGGTGTTGCTGTGGTCGAAGCCGTAGGTGTGGAAGACTTCCTGGCAGTAGACGCCCTGCTTCCACAGGTTGCTGCCACCATAGTACAGGTTCAGCGTCGCGTGACCGTGCAGGATATGGTCGCCGCTATAGCTTTCGATCGTAGCTAAGCCACCCCAGCCGGTTGCACCGTAGTTGCCGTCATACACGCTCACGTCGGTATGGTAGTTCACGGCATAGTTATACAAAATCCCGATGGTGTTCCAGCCGTTCTGGCGCGCGGCCTCGATGAGCGAAACCGTGCTGCCATACTGATACTGCTGGATCACGATCTGCGAACCGCTCTTGTGCCAGTGCCAGTTGCCCCAGTTATGGGCACGGGCGACATACACATTTCCTGCGAACAGGCCGAGGAGTGCGACGACTCCGGCGACGAACCGTAAGCGACGGACCATAGCTGACCTCCCAGAAACGACTGACCGCCCGCATACGCGCAAGACAGGCTGATCAGCGACGTGTTAGGCCGAACCTATCTGCTGTGAATCGCTTGACGTAGCCGTCATGCAACCCGAGACAGAGAGCACGGCAATGACGACAGACGATGGCAAGGAATCCGAACCGACCGGCAGGTGTACTCAGCCCCCCTTCTTAAGAGCGTGATCACACGTCGAGGATGCGGAACGTGGGGTCTATGGCAGGTCGGTGCCGCCCACGAGCCACGTGATCAGGCGAGCACGGTCGTACCACATACCCGCGTGCGTTGTTGTTGGGTTCCGGTGAATGGCTGCCGCTTTTCATGTCAACGCTGGTAAAGCAACCATGTAAAAGATTGTTCAGGCGAGCGAAAAGCAGGACAACCGTCATAGGTAGATAAGGCGTGAATGTCGCAGAATCTTGCAGTCCTTAAGTCATGCGTCTGGGGGACAGGCGGAACCGTTCCGCACGCAGCGAGCGGCAGTGCCGCCGTTCCCGCTGATCGGCACCATGTCCACGATGTGCCCACGGCGCTGCACCGCTCCCACCAAGACGCGCTGGTGCTCCTGTGACCTGAACACCGTCCTCCCGTCGGACGAGGGAGCGCACGCCATGTGGTCAGGAAGGTCGTGGCAGCCTCGCTACCACGACCTCCGCTTGGAACCTGAGCTAGCTACGAGGGGGGCAGGAGCTGGCTGGCGGGAATGAGCTGCCTGGGCTGAGACGGACTGGCCCAGAGCAGCCGCGCCGCCGCGTTGCCGTGGTTCTCATAGTACTCCAACCGAATGCTGACCGGCACGCCGGCCTGAAGCCGAATCGTCCCCTGGTGCTCCGTCACCGCATGGTCGCGCCAGTCGTCGATCAGCAGTTGGTCGTTGACCCACAGCCGCACGCCGTCGTCGTTGTACGTCACGAAGGTGTACAGCTCGCTGTAGCGCGGCAGCACCTGCCCGCTCCACCGCACCGAGAACGTCGACGTCTCCAGCGCCGCATCCGGCGACCCATACCCCCAGTCGAAGTTCACCGTCGGATCGAGCCGCGTCAGCTTAAGATTCGTAAAGTCGCGGTTATCGTAGTAGCTGCCGATCAGGCCAGGGGCGGGGATAAGCTGGCTGGCGGGAATGAGTTGCCTGGGCTGAGACGGACTGGCCCACAGCAGGCGCACCACCGCGTTGCCGTGGTTCTCATAGTACTCCAACCGAATGCTAACCGGCACGCCGGCCTGAAGCCGAATCGTGCCCTGGTGCTCGCTCACCGCATGGTCGCGCCAGTCGTCGATCAGCAGTTGGTCGTTGACCCACAGCCGCACGCCGTCGTCGTTGTGCGTGACGAAGGTGTAGATCTCGCTGTAGCGTGGCAGCACCTGCCCGCTCCACCGCACCGAGAACGTCGACGTCTCCAGCGCCGCATCCGGCGACCCATACCCCCAGTCGAAGTTGACCGTCGGATCGACGCGGGTGCGTTTGAGCGCCGTAAAATCAGGGTTGTCGTAGTAGGCACCTACCAGGCCACGTCCCAGGATCGGTCGGGGGACTTCCACCGCGCCCATGTCGCAGCGCGCGGTGCCATCGCCGTTGCCGTCCTGCGGACGTGCCACACCGCGCTGATCGGTCGCCTCACAGGCGGTGCCGCCGCTTCCGGGCGTGGCCGGATTGCCTGCATCGATCGCGGGGCTGCCCGGCAGGAGGGCATGCGTCAGTGTGGGACCACCGGTATCCTGCAAGGGACCAAGCCTGGCATCGACGTTCACGAGGTTCCCGCTCGTATCTCCGGTGATCGTGGCTCCCTGGGGATTGCCAATCAGGTTGTAGCCCTCCGAGACGATCGCGCCTGCGATGTCATGACCTTGGCCGACATCTGAGCGGTTCCCGGCGATGATCGAGTTCGCGATGGTCCACGTGCCGACAATCCCACCCCCAGGCTCCCGAGATGCGGTGTTGTTGGTAATCGTGCTATTGCGGATGATCCCGTTGCCAGCAATGCCGCCGCCGCGCTCTCCAGAACTATTCCCGCTAATCGTGCTGTTGATGATGGTGATCGGGCCTTCGCCACTAATGCCTGCTCCTCCCGCAACCGAGACGTGATTGTTGCTGATGGTGCTGTTCAGAATGGTGATAGCGCCCGGATTATAGATTCCACCACCGACATCGGCGGTATTCCCGCTGATTGTGCTGTCGATGATTGTCGCCGTGCCAAAATTCTTGATGCCGCCTCCAAAATCAGCGAGATACGAGTTATCCGTGATGCTGCTGCTCGTAACAGTCAGCGTCCCCTCGTTACGGATGCCGCCCCCTCCCGTATTGCCGCTGATCGTACTTGAGGTCACGGTCGCACGACCGATAGTGTAGATACCGCCGTTCCCCTGGTTGTCCACGACCCGACTACCCGCCATCGCAAGGGTGCCATGATTGGAGATGGCGACCCATTCACTGGCCGTGATGGTGGTGTTAACCAGCTGCAACGTGCCCGCATTCCCGATAGCGCCCTTCGAGAAGGTGATCCCGTTGATCGCGACCGTGACACCCGGTACTACCTGCACGGCTTGACCAACCGCAGCGCCATCAACCACGGGAGCGCTGCTGTCAGAGGACATAAGCGTCACCTCCCCCGTCATGTCGAGGTCGCCGACGAGCGACTCGTCATCGTCCGGCTGCGCGGTGCGAGTCAGCGGGTAGGTGCCTGCGGGCAGCATAATCGTATCCGCGCCGCTCCCAGCGGGACAGCCACCGACCGCCTGATCGAGGTTGGCCGCGCGTACTGCTTCACGTAACGAGCACTGGCCGTTGGCGCTCACTTCATCAACGGTTGTCGTGACGGTGATGCTGGCGGCAAGCGCCGTACGGGCGGGCGTCCCGAACAGGCTCAACGCCAGACTGACCAGCAGCGTGATCAGCAGCCTCCGTCCCGTGAGTCTGGGACGCGCACACATGATATGGTTCATCGGAAACCCTCCTGTACCTATACGTCCGGCAGGAGCAGCGCAGGTGGTCGATCGGGAGCAGGTCACTCCCGCAGGATGGATGCAGCTTGGTGGTGAGGGATGATTGCAGATAGCGATCAAGTATAGTCATGCCCTGGACCACCGGGTGATAAGACCACGTTACGTCGGGTAGAGGAACGTTCATGCGCGCCAGACGAACGCATGAACGTAGCTGTGCACGGCGGCGTTGCAGCGGCGGAGCGCGTCACTCACCATGCTCCGGCTCCTGCTGATCCCGGTCAGCGCGCAACGATCGCGTCCGCTGGCACACAGCGGCGGATCGCCCAGCCGTCGATCAGGCGGTTAGCGGACAAACATCTCATGGGCATCGCAGCGGGGTACGAGGGGCGCAAGGGGTTGAACGAATCGCGTAGGAATCCGGTGGATGGGAGCCGCGCAGCGGGAAGAAACGTGCAGATCGACAGCGCGGAACACACCAACGCCGCAGCTTTGCACTCGTCTCATCCTCCGAAAGGCTGATCAGATGGCGTCCAGCCGCGATCGCAACGACGGCGATCAGCATCGGACATCGATTCAGCATGGCACACCTCCTTGCTCCATGCGCCTGCCGATCCTTCCCACACGACACCCCGCAGGATTGCATAGCTGAACAATGCAGCCACGCTGCGTAGCGCTCCCTCCCTTGCTGCACGATTGTTGTATCGATCCACGCCGCCAGCGCCGCACACCCGACGAATCCCATGCGCGCATGACACAATCTTTCCGCGTCGTAGCGATTCCTTATCGTACACGCACGCGGCGTCGGCATACCATGAGACAAGCAGCGACGGCGATCGAGCCCATCGGAAATCGATGGTGATTGGTGCTGCACCTGGGCGATGCGGTTCGGGCTGCGGAGGAGCACGCGCATGCAACGTGTCCACCTACGAATCGTCATCGCCGGGCCGGCGGCGTGCTGATCTCCTGGAGCGAGGCGCTGTACCTCGCGCCTGGCCTGAGGATCACCGGCCTGGCGGCCATCTGTGGCTGGTTGAGGATCGCCGTCATCGCCGCCGGATTGGACACGCACCGCCGATCGAGAAGGAGCAAGATCATGAACACCCCAATTTTGATCGCGTATGCCACGCGCTACGGCTCAACGCAGGAAGTCGCCGAGGTCATCGCCGCGACGCTGCGCCAGCAGGGACTTGTAGCCGATCTTCAGCCGATGGGAAGCGTGCAGACGCTCGACGGGTACGGCGCGGTCGTGCTGGGGGCGGCGCTGTATATGTTCCATTGGCCCAAGGACGCCCTCCGTTTCCTGTCGCGCCACCGTGCAGCCCTTACCGAACGACCGGTGGCCGTGTTCGCACTCGGCCCGGTGCACGATCCGCATGATGAGCAGGAATGGCAAGCTTCACGCGCGCAGCTCGATCAAGAACTCGCCAGGTTCCCCTGGCTGACACCGATCGCCGTTGCGCTGTTTGGCGGCACGTTCGACCCGGCGAAGCTCCGCTTCCCGATGAATTGGCTTGCCGGTAAGGCACCAGCTAGCGACGCACGCGACTGGACGGCGATTCGCTCCTGGGCGCACGATCTGGCCGCAGCGCTTGCGCCTGCTTTGCAGGAAACGCAGGCGCAGCGATGAGCAATGCAACCCGATCGACCGTTGCCACCTTTGGCATGCTGGCGGCGCTGGCCGGGATCGAACACGGCATCGGCGAAATCGTGCAGGGCAACCGCCCGCCCGCCGCGATCGTGATCGAGTCGTGGCCTGACTCGGCGCTCTTTGCGATCGTAAGCGGCGAGCCGGCGATGACGATCGTTCCCAACCTGCTGCTGACGGGCATCCTGGCGATCGTCGTGTCGCTGATCTTTTTCGTGTGGGCGACCAGATTCGTGCAGCACACCCACGGCGGCCTGATCCTGATGCTCCTGTCGATCGTCCTGCTGCTGGTGGGCGGCGGCTTCGGGCCGCCACTGCTGGGCATCATCCTGGGGATCGCCGCGCAGGGGATCGATGCGGAGTTTCCGTGGTGGCGCGCACATCTGCCGCGCGGCGTACAGCATGTGCTGAGCGCGGCGTGGCCGTGGAGCTTTGGGGGCGCGTTGATCGCCTGGCTGCTCGTGATGCCCGGCTCGATGCTGCTGGATTATTTCGTCGGGCTGAATGAGCGCACGATGTACACGTTCATCTTTTCCGCGTTTGGCTTGCTGCTCCTTACGATCGTCACGGGATGTGTGCGCGACATGCAGCGGCAACCCGGCGTGCCGCTACGACCGGCGATGAGCGGGTAGCGGGAGCTGCCGTCCTCGAATACATCGCCGCCAACAAGCCCGTGTACATCATCGCGTTCGTCTCGCTCGTCGGCCTCAGCCTGCCTGCGATCATCGTCTTTCTGGCGCTGTACGTGGCGCTCAAGGATCTTGACCAAAGCTACGCTGCGCTGGGCGCGACGATCGGGATCGCCGCAGAGATCCTCGCGCTGGCATACAGCAGGCCGCCGTTGAGCGATGGCGGCCTGCTGTACCTGAGCGATCGGTGCGTGGCGGCTCCTGATGCTGCACGAGTTCGTGACCTGCATGGACGTGTGTCGCACGATGTGCGAGCCAGTCGCTCGTGCGTGCTGCGCGGTGCGCGATCGCGACTGCCAGGAGCAGCGCGGCTGTGGTCCGCCGCGCGGGAGGAGGAGGCCCGCGTGCAGCCGTGTTCCCACCGAAGCCAAAACGCGCTACAATGGATCGCATGCGATCCCGTATGCCCACCCCCGATGTCCATCTCGCCGCAGCGTCCTGCGGTGCTGCGCGCATTCACGGGAGCACGCTATGGCCGATGAGCATGAGCAGGTCTATTCGCTGGGCGCGTGGCTCCGCCGCCGTCGGAAAGCGCTGGATCTGACTCACGCCGTCGTCGCCCAGTGCGTGGGCTGTGAAGAAAGCACGATCCGCAAACTGGAGACGGATGACCGCGCGCCGTCCGTCTCGGCTGCTGCCGTGGCGTGACATTGGGGCCCGGCTGGCCGATGCGCAAGGCCGCCAGGCCGGCCTCTACGACGTTGAACCCAGCCTGGATCGAAACCACAGGAGGCCGACATGTCTGTAGCAGTGCTCTTCATGTCGATGTCCCTCGACGGCTACATCGCCGACACCACCGATCGCCTCGGTGGCGACGATGGCAACCGGCTGCACCAGTGGGCGCTCAACCCGGACGGCGAGTCCTTCCGGTCGTCCTGGCCGGCTGGAGCGTTCGTCGACGAAATCAACGCGACCGGCGCGGTCCTCGTGGGTCGGCGGACCGCCGAGGTTGTCGATCACTGGGGCGGGGACCATCACGGGGTCCCGATCTTCGTGGTCAGCCACCGGCCGCCCGGCCCGTCCGCCGCGACCTATCCGTTGGTGACGTATGTGACCGATGGGATCGTCAGCGCGATGGCCCAGGCGAAGGCCGCCGCCGGGGACCGCAACGTGCTGGTGCATGGCGCGTACACGGCGCAACGGGCGCTCGAGGCCGGGGTGCTGGACGAGGTGCAGATCCACCAGATCCCGGTGCTGCTCGGAGGTGGCCGTCGGCTATTCGAGGAGTTGCCGTCGCGCGTCGAGCTGGAGATCGTGCGGGTGATCGACACGCCGGAGGCCACGCACATCCGCTACCGCATTCGCCGCTGAGGCGGTCGAGCAGCGGCGTTAGGGTGGGTGGTGGTCGCGGTCAGGTGACAGATCGGGCGCGGGTGCGGATGGAGCCGCTGGTGCCTGCGACGCTGAACGCTTCACGCAGCGCATCGTCATCGAGCGCTGCTTCAATCGGCGCAAACAGGTCCGTGTCCTGTCCACCGGTACGCCACACGAGCCGCCTCCGACCACACCGAACGCACTATCGCCACGATCACGCGCTGGCTCCGATGCAGTACAGGACACCCGCTCAGCGCCGCGTCGGCACAGCCCCGTTCCGCAGCGCGGCGCGCAGGGCCAACGTGCGGGATACGCGGCCTGCTTGCACGTGGTTTCCACACGAGATTTTCTGCGAGAGCACGCCTCCGACGCGCTACGTGCCGGAGCACACCCGCCGCTCGGCATCCGTCGGCTCGACCCGCCCCACCAACACCGCATGCTGGCGCTGCTCCTCGCCATCCAACTCCCACACCAGCACGTACGCTCCCTGGCCGAGCTGCTTGATCTGCTGGTCCTGCGCCTGCCGCAATCCATCCACCACCCTGCCGAGGCGCTGTGCCGGATCGGCGGCCTGCCGAAACAGGTACGCAGCACGTCAGCCGCCTGCCCCATCAGCGAGCAGGCGGCTGCGGCGAGAACGCTCAGCCTCAGCGATAGATCACGGAGTCGTAGATGATGATCGCGCCATCGCCGAAGTACGGCGAGTAGATGCTATTGGGATCAGAGAGATACTTGTAGCTGTTCACGCCGTTGACGTAGTTGCTGTTCCCGGTGTAGCCATACGTATAGGCGTAGATCCACGGCCCGCCGCTGGCGCCACGGGTCATATTGCAGCCCATGCCGTTGGTCGCCGGATTGAAGCTGTAATCCACCCACGTCGAGGACTGGCACCAGGCCATGCGCAGACCGTTGAATGGAGACTCTGCCGGGTAGCCGAACGCCGTGATATACACGCCGCGTGATCCATTGGCCCAGAAGCCCAGCGAGCCGGTATAGTACGCAATGCTATTCCCATTCGGCCACAGCACAGCAGCGCCGATGTCGAAACCAAAGTTGCCGTAGTCCGTCCACCCGGTGAGCGTCCACAGTTCACGGGCATACCACTGGCCGTAGGGCGCGTAGCCGTCATAGTACGCTGGAACGAAGACCCAGTTGCTATGCCAGGTGTAGGTATTCGGATCGAAGACGCAGTGGCCCGCCGTCCAGATCGCATTGTTGCCCATCACGGAGCCGGAGCAGACATAGTTCATGCCGTTGCTGGTGAAGAAGACCTTGCCGACCGTGCTGAACGGATAGGACGTGTAGTAGTACGGGTCGAGGACGCCACTATAATAGGTCGCCGAAACATCGCCCGCTGGGAGCGGATTGCTGTCCTTCTTGCTCGCTTTGTCGGCTTTCGGCAGGCTGCCAGCCAGCTTGACTTCGGGACCGCTTGCCGATGGCGCGGGATCACCCGCCTTCGGCGTCCGCGCAACGTTTTCTACCGGATAGGGAATCGCGCGCAGCATCTCTTCCCGCGTCCAGGTATGGCGTTCGGCGGCATGGATGCTGGGCGAGGAGACGGCTTGATCGGCAGGCCCGCCGCGTGGCTTGCCGCCGGTGACCGACGGCTGCGCGTTCGCGGAGACGGGGGCGGTGAAGGAGCCAATCCCGGCAATGGCGATCAGGGCAATCAGGAGCACTACGTTGCCTGCGGTCGTCCGAAGAGCCTTTGGTGTCATAGGGTGTACGTCCTTTCAACACAAGAGAGAACCGGGTTCCGCAACAAGGTTGATCGGGGGGTACCGACGCATGCGAATGGGCAAGGCACGGCAAAGCTAGACGGGCGCATCACCTCCTTCCATGACACCGAAACACGCAGGACCACGCAGGCGGTGCAGCCAGGCACACGGCCTTGATGAGTCGCGGGTCGTTGGATGGTCCTGCCTATTCGGTTGCCATCGTCTGTGGACGACGATCGCGCGCCGCGCCCTCACGCCACCACGGTGGTCGTGTGACCAGGCGTGGCCTCGATCGCCCCTATCTCTAGTAAACACGATCTATCGCAAAAAGGGGATCGGTTTCCGATCCAAAAACCGATCTCGTTCAGCGAGGCCGTGGCGAGACGTTGGCAAGCTGAAGGGATGGTGTCCATCCATCGTTGTGGTCTGCCCGCACAAACAGGGGTGCCTGACGGTTAAGCCTACACACGAGGCGCATGAGATACCGGATGGGAGATCCTTCGGGCGTGAGCATTGCCGTCAGCATGTGCGACAGCGTGTGATAGTTCCACGTGTCGATGTCGAGGAGATCGGCGCTGGAACTGGCCTGCTGCTTTTCCGCATCGCACCCCACTGCTCGCGCTACTGGGCAACCAATTTCTCCAAAAGTGCGCTCGATCTGCTGCAGCGGCAGTTGAGGATGCTTGAGCAGGCGCTCCCGCAGGTCATACTCTTCCATCGTCCGGCAGACGATTTTACCGGCATCGAGCCGGAATCATTCGACATGATCGTGATCAACTCGGTGATTCAGTACTTCCCAAGTATTCACTATTTGCTGCGCGTACTGGAAGGCGCGGTAACAGCCGTGCGGGCGGGTGGTAAGATCTTTGTAGGCGATGTCCGCAGCTTTCCGCTGCTCCAGGTGTTTCACGCATCGGTTCAGTATCATCACGCTCCGGCCTCGGCTTCAAAGGCAGACGTGCGTCAGCGTGTCCAGCAGCGGGTCAGCCAGGAGCAGGAATTGGTCGTCGCGCCCGCGTTCTTCACGGCGTTATCACGACACCTGCCCCGGATCGGCGCGGTCGAGCTTCAGCTAAAGTCCGGTCGCTACCATAATGAATTGACCCGATTTCGTTACGATGTGGTGCTGCATGTGGAGCCTGACCGCGCCGCTGATGGCGAGCCTGCCTGGCTGGAATGGCATGCGGGCTTGACGCTGCCGATGATGCGCCACGCCCTGGAAGAAACCAGGCCGCGCGCGTTCGGGATTCGGCAGGTGCCAAACGCGCCGCTTGTCACGGAAATGGGCATTCTCGACTGGCTGATGGGCAGTGGCGGGCCTGAAACGGTTGGCGAACGACGAACAGCGCTGCCCATCAGCCAGCACACAGACGCCATTGACCCGGCGGACCTGTGGGCCTTGGGCAAAGAGCTTGCCTACACCGTCTCCATACGCTGGTCAGGCGATGGCGCGCCTGGCTCCTACGATGTCCTCTTTATATCCGGTACGGACGAAGCGGCTACCGGCATCGCTGCTCCCCCGGAGGTCGTAGGCGTATTTGGGTGGTGAGCGTGGCACGCGGAGTAATGCCACGCTCTTCGCCTCCCCCACGCCTGGGCCTCGGTCAGCGCGGGATAGTCAACCACCGACTGATACACCGATCCGGCGCTTCGACGCGCGCCGTCCATGCCTGATCATCCGCCGTCCGCTCGACCACGCCCCGATACGCGCCCAGGTTGGCGACGAGCATCCACCGCCTCGTCCGCACCCACTGCATCGCCGCGCGCGCCCTGTTCACGATCGCTACGGGGCGTGGCTAGACGCCCTGTACAGCACCGTGTGCGCCTGATTGACCGCGCCCTGGCATCCCGGCACGCCACCCCACACGCCCGGCGGCGGATGCGTCTGACGCAGATCCTCCTGCACCGATCGTTTCATTATGTCAATTCAATCACAAACAAGCTGGAGACAGGCGCGCTTATACACAAAGCGCTCTGGCGCTGCATAAACCGTTTTCCGTCAGGGGTTGAAACCTACGAACGTCGAGTCGCGGGAGGAACGCCCGCGTTTCAGCCCCCTTCAGCGCAGTGCGACCCGGAGGTGTTGCCGTGGTTTCGTACCCTGAACTACGGCATCGGATCGCCCCACGAAGGGAATTGATGATGGTGATGACGGAGACACATTAAGCTGTCCGGACAGCTTAACATAATTCCACACTGTCCTGAGCGATCAGCCTACGGCTCCGTTCTCCTCGGTGTACGGGAGGAGCCGGGCTCTGATCGTACGGAACATACACACGCCAGCGCAATACCGCCAGACAGGAGGCGTGGGTGTTCTCGAAAGCGTGCTGTCTGGACAGCTTTGCATCATGCAAGCGTATTAAGCTGTCCGGACAGCTTAACATAATCTTTCGGCCTTATTTTGATCGGGGGTTGCGGAGCGTCTCCGTCAGCCGCTCGAGATCGACGAGGTGTTGCTCGATCAGCTGCAGCATCCGCGTGCGCTGAACGGAGCTCGCCGACGATGCGGCCTTTTCCCAACGTGCCGTAATCGTGCGCAAGGTGTGCCGGTCGCGCTCCATGCGCCGCTCAAGCTCCTGTGCCGCATCGGGTCGGCGTTCGTGGTCTGGTTGAGGGTGGCGGCCTCCCGCACGCCCTGCCTGCTCATCGGCCGCTTCTCCTGTCTCACGGACAATTGCCCGCACATCCTCTTTGCTTAACGTGCCGACGAGCATTCCCTCGATCAGGGGACGGCGCTCGTCCGCCGTCGGCAATTTGGCGATCTCACGAGCCGCCCGAATCGTATCCGGGCGCTGCGCGACCATCTGCTGCACATCCTCCGGCGTTCGCAAGAGCGCCAGCCGACTCTCGACATAGCTGCGGTCTTTCCCGATCCGATCCGCAAGCCGTACGATCGTGTATCCGCGCTGCTCCATGAAAGTGCGGAACGCCTGCGCCTCTTCAAGCGGGTCGAGATCCTGGCGCTGGATGTTTTCGGCCAGCCCAATCTCGATCAACTCCTCGTCGGTATGATCGGCGATCTCGCAGGGAATCATGGTCAGGCCGGCCTGTTTTGCCGCCCGAAGACGCCGCTCGCCATAGACCAGCTGAAAGGCTCCTGGGTCGCCGGGATCGCGGCGGACCCGCAAGCGCGTTGTAAAGCCCTGCGCCCGAATGACCTGTGCCAGCTCATCGATACCGCTGAAGGTGTGCCGGGCCTGAAACGGGTTCGGGCGGATGCGATCGACGGCAATGTCGCCAAGCTCGGTCTGGCGCGCCGAGGCATGACGGGCAAAGAGCGCCTCAAAATCCGCCTCGGTCGCCGACTGGGGACGGGCATCCCGGTTAACGAAGTTCTTAGTCCGCCGCATGAAGGATCTCCTCGGCCACCGCCCGGTAGGCGCGCGCGCCTTCTCCTTGCGGATCATACTGCAAGATCGACTGATGAAACGCCTGCGACTCCGGGAAGCGGACCGAGCGCTTGATCACCGTCTCGAAGACGTGGACCTGATGACCAAACTCCTTGCGGGCGAAATCGGCAAACTGCCGGTTTAATACGGTGCGGGTATCCACATGGGTCAGCAGGATACCGCTGACCCCAAGCTCTGGATTAAGGCCGGACTTGCGCATAAACTGAATCTGCTGCAACATCAACGAAACCGACTCCGTCGCCAGATACTCCGCCTCCAGCGGGATCAACACCTCATGCGCCGCCACCAGCGCATTCTCGACCAGAATCCCAAGGTAGGGCAGGGTATCGATCAGGATAATGTCATAGCGCGGCGCCAGCGGCGTGAGCAGCTTCTTGAGGACAAGCTCACCCTGTGGCGCAATCGTCAGCTCAGCGTTCGCCAGGTTTAACCGAATCGTTGCCGGAACCAGGTCTGCGCCGGTCGGCGTTTGCCGGATCGCCAGATCGAGCTGCGGCTCGAACGTGCTCAGGTAGTACTTCATCGCACTATAGATGGTCTGCTCCTGATCGTCGGGCCGCATGCCGAGCGCCAGGGTCAAGCTTCCCTGAGGATCGAAGTCCACCAGTAACACCCGCTTGCCTTGCTCCGCCAGCGCCGCGCCGAGGTTGATCGTCGTGGTGGTCTTGCCCGTGCCCCCTTTTGGGACCGCGACGGCGATGATACGCGCCATATACTCTCCTTCCCGCCGCTGCGCGGGTTCCGTAGGTGTTCGACGACCGCCTTCCCGTAAAAAGCGCTGCACCTCCGACGGCACCACAACCCACTGGTTTCCCAGCAGCCGGGCATTGAGGCGGCCATCCCAGGCAGCCCGGCGGAGTCGATCTACTTTTACGCCGAATTGCTGCGCTGCGTCGCGCAGCGGCATGGGTTCGTCCACACGCACTACTCCATCACATTAAAGCGGTTCGCGCACCAGTATAGCATATCGTTCACAGATCTAGGAAGATGTGATAGAATGCTGACGGGATTGAGATCAGGCCGCTATCCGGCGTGGGCCGCACGCCGCATAGCTGCTCCGGCTCCTCGATGGGACATCCCGACCTGTCCCGCCCATGCGTATCGCTGCAAGGGGGGATCATGATGATCTCCCCTTTGGCTCACGAGGCTCCGATGACCGATGCACTCGACCGGCGGATCATTCCGTTTTACGGAGATGAGCTGATTGCCGTCCAGAAGTCGGATGGAACGATCTACGTTCTCTTTGCGCGGCTGTGTGAGAATCTCGGCCTGGCGCGCCGCTCGCAGGTCTTGCGCGTTCAGCGTCATGCCGTCCTGGCGAAAGGCTTGATCTCCCTGACCGTCCATACTGACGGTGGCCCGCAAGAAGCACAATGCCTGCGGCTCGATCTATTGCCGCTCTGGCTGTCGGGCCTCCAGGCCAGCCGGGTGAAGCCGGAGATCCAGCCGAAGCTTGTTCGCTACCAGGAGGATGCGGCCCTGGTGCTGTGGCAGGCATTCAAGCCCCAGATCGTGGTTGAGGAGCGCGGACTCACGCAGGTCATCGACGAGCAGGTGCTCCAACAGCTCCAGCAGATCGCCGAGATGGGCCGCGCGATTACGCACATGGCTGAGCAACAGATCGAACTACAGCAGCAGCAGCAGACGCTCACGAGCCGCATGGATGCCGCGGCCAGGATCATCAAGGATGTGTACGGCATGGTGAGCACCATGGATGTGCGTCTGGACGTATTAGAGTCGCAGATCCAGCCGGCCTCCTTCATCACTGCCCAGCAGGCCACCGAGGTATCAAACCGTGTCAAGGCGCTTGCGGAGCTGCTCACCAGCAAGGACGCTGCCAAAAACTGGTATCAGGGCATCTTTCAAGAGCTGTATCGCCGCTTCGGCGTCAGCAGCTATAAGCTGATCCATCAGGAGCAGTACGAGTCAGTTCTGGCATTCCTTGATGACTGGCGTCAGTCAGCGCTCACGGGGCGCGCATTGGGCGCGTCGAGCGCGCAGCCGGGCGAATGATCCATCAGGAGCGATCGTTCGCACCGGGCGTTTCGGTACGTTGCAGGATGGAGCGCACCGGGTAGCTGCCCACCGGTGCGTGGACAGGCAGCGAACACCACCTACCTGGATGAGGCGGCTGCGCGCTCCATGCGCGCCCCCAGCGGCAGGCACGTTCGTGCGGGGCTGTTGCCGTGCTTCCCTGGCAGGTTGCGCGTGCTACGTGTCTCGCCGACGCGCCATGCTTCCTCCGATCCCGGCCCGCGTGGACGGTAGCACGCTATACGGTCGCTCCTGCGGTGACGCGAGCTCAACCTGCACATCCGTCACTTTTCCAAGCACGTTCGCCAGGGTTTCCTCCATCACGGGCAGGTACGTGGTGACTACATGATCACGAGCGAAGATATTCGACACGCCGATCACCGCATGTGCGCGATCCGCGTGATCCTCAAGATCGAGCAGCGCTGATGACTCCAACCACGTGACGAACTCACGGTACGGGATGCGCCGTTGCAGCTCGCGGAGCGCGGCATCCCAGATCGGACCACGGTTCCCACAATCCCCCGCAGACGAATCACCTGACGGTGCCTCACCGCTCGGTGCGATCGACAGCACCGCC
This sequence comes from Herpetosiphonaceae bacterium, assembly GCA_036374795.1. Taxonomy (NCBI): domain Bacteria; kingdom Bacillati; phylum Chloroflexota; class Chloroflexia; order Herpetosiphonales; family Herpetosiphonaceae; species Herpetosiphonaceae bacterium. The sequence goes on along the minus strand of DASUTC010000049.1, from coordinate 3,871 downwards.
TGCGGATAGCCGCGAAGCTGGGCGACCACCCGCCAGAGCGCCTCGACCACACACGCGACCGCTGGGACATCCAGCAGGGATGCTCCCGCTAGCTGCTGCGGCTCATGGGGGCAGGCGTGCAGCACCGCGGCAAGCACCGCCTCTGCGGTTTCACGATCCAGCGCCGCCAGCATCGCACCAAGCGCATAGTGCTCTTGGGCGAGGTCGGATGCAACCTGAGCCTGCTTGTGCCGCTTATCGTACACCTGGGACACAGTCAGCGCGGGCGACCAGCCTTTGGCGGCGCTATACACACGGAGCGCCCAAATATCCTCCGGTGCCACCCCGTCAGCGATGCGCGCGCGAACCGGATTCTCAATCGCCATCCGGGTCAGCACCGTGTGGCTGCACGCTATCTCCTCACACGTCAAAGGCCGCTGCTGGCGTATCGACCAGGCGGCTTGCTGGCGGCTCTGGTTGGCTGCCTGATCTGGTTTCCCGCCCATCGGTAATGCATCATGCAGAGCAGCTTCTTGCTGCTTGTTCGAAATTCTTAGCGTTTCTTTAAGCCCGGATCGGTCGATCCTGGGGCCGGGGATCACCTGATCCGGGCCGCGCCAGATCGCTTGATCGCTGGGGTCCGGACGAATCTGACCCTCCCCCCCGTGCGTGTCTACGGGAGGCGACACGCGCCGGGCGGCGCGGCGGTTCTTCATAGCAGGGCGACTTCCTGGTTGCGCTGCCTGATGCTGGGCCTCGATCGTCTTCCTGAATGGCACGCGGCGCTCCTGACGATAGGAGCGCTCCGCCACCAGCGCCGCCAGGCGCGTGAATAAGGGTGAGAGATCGTAGCGGTTCTCAACCTGCGCGCCGCTGGCATCAAACTGGGGGATCACATGCAGGAGACCCAGTGCTTCAACCCGACTGGTGTAGCGTTGAATCGCTTTTGTTCCCACGCCCATGCGCTGCGCGAAGTCCCGGCTGGTCCTCGGCGGCGTGCCCAGATCCCAGGTGGTTTCCATCAGCTGGAGTACAAACATCGCTAAGGTCGAGTCAAGTCCTAGCTCGACATAATGGCGCAGGAAAAGATGCGGCGTCGGCAAAAAGCCAGCACGCAGCACCGCATCGCCAAAGAAGACCGTCATGCGTGGATCAAATGTTGGGTTCATGCTGCCACCTTACCTGACGACCCAGGGCTCATCGAACAGGTGCGCTCCCCGGGTTGCCATACGATGAGGTTGACGGACCCGCGAGGATATTTCCTCGCGAGCCGCTTGACGTAAGGCTGGCAGCTTGCTATGATGATCACGGCAACAAACAAGCTAGCCTGCCTTTTACCAAGGCGGGCGTACACCGGAGGAGCGGCTCTGAGTGTTGGTAGCACCGGGAGAGCCGCTTCCGTGTTTCGTTGAACCTGCGTTTGGGTTAGAACCTCACATACGTTGCCTATATCGCTTCGTCCGTTGTCGTTCTCCCATACCGTCGCGCCGGGGTTCTCGCGTATAACACAAGCCATCCTGACGCGCATATCCCACGCTCGACGGACGCTCCGGCATTCTGCCACAAGCATACGCACGAATCCCCCAGTCAACAAGATGTCTTTCCCCCGACTTTCCCCTCAGATCGCGCGCCTTTCCCACAGATGCACCACATTGCGCCCAAGGCCGACCGTTGGGAACGGGGCAGGTGGCACGAGTCGGTATCCATCCATGAGGTGCTGTGGGCGTCAGCGCCCGCCTCCCCCACGATTCCCCCAAATACGCCCAACGATGGATTGTGGGAATGATCGTCCGCGCTCGTCACGATTCCCCCAAATACGCCCAACGATGGATTGTGGGTACTGGCTTGATCCGTCAGCGTCGAGCAGCCGACGCGCGGCATGGCCGCTATGCTATAATTCGGCAACAGGAGTTGCGTACGATGTCACATCTCATGCCGGAGATTATGGACGGGCGCATTGACGGATTTTCCGTCAGGAACGCGACCCTGGCCGACCTTGATCTCACCTTGGTGACGGCCCATATCGTCAATACGCTTGAGCGCGATAAGTTCGAGCGTGGCGAAGTTCGACCGGATGATCCCGTCGGGTTTCTTGAGCGCTACCGCTGCGTGATCATGCGGGATGGCGAGCCTGTACCGACGATGGCGGGGATCCTCATGTTCGGCGCCCGCCCGCAGTACTTCTTTCCGCACGCCGATGTTGGCCTCGGTCACTTCCCCGGTAGTGTGCCAAGCACGATCGATGCGTTCCACCTGAAGCGCTACGGCGGAACCCTGACCAGCCAGATCGATGAGGTTGAGCGGTATCTCTGGCAGCAGACCCGACGGGGATTTACGGTTGGAGAGGGCGCGCGCCGCGTGGAGCAGCCGGAGTATCCGCGCGCGGTGATTCGTGAGCTGACGGTAAACGCCATCGCCCACCGGGACTACAATATCATCGGGCAGTACACCCGCATCTCGATGTTCTCCGACCGCATCGAATGGATCTCGCCCGGCGGACTCCCGCCTGGAATCACGCTCGACAATATCCTGCACGAGCAGTATGCCCGCAATCCCACGATCGCAGAGATCCTGTGGCAAGCCGGCTATATCGAACGCTTTGGGCTTGGTCTTGATACCTGTATGCAAGAGCTGCGTCGGGCCGGCTTGCCCGAGCTCAAGCTGATCGATGGCCGCGTGTCGTTTACCGCACGGATCTACAATCGCCACTCACCGACGATCCAGGCGCTGACGCCGTTCCGCGTGCAGCTGCTAGAGTATGCGCGGGAAAAGGGCTATCTCAATATGGAGCAGGCGCGCGTGCTGAACCGGCAACTGCCGCCGGAAGATCAGCGCTCCGACAACTCGTTGCTCAACGATATTAAGGCGCTGAAGGATCTCGGGTTGCTGACGCAGGTGGGCAAGGGCAAGAACACGGCGTACGTGCCGGTGCCGGATGTCCAGGTGTGAACAGCGGGCTGATGTGCTGGATCTGCGCGAGCACGTGCTCCTGGTGCTACGAAACCGGGGCCGTACGATTCCTCGTACGGTCCCAAAGGCGTGCGAGAACTCCCGCGACGAACCGTAACCGACGGACTATAGCTGACCGAAAATAATCCGCCGCACACGATCGAGGTCGAGGTCGTCGATCCGCGCCTGTGGCATGGGCTGGGCGTCGAAGTAGCTATCGCTGCCAAACGATCACGCTGCGAGATGCGGTGGATGCACGACCGATGCTCGCGTTTGCGCGAAAGCTTGTTCCAGAGGTTGACATAACCATATGGCTGCGTACCGAGCCATCCGTCGCGCAGGAACGCGACCAGGAGTTTCATGCAACCTATTACGAAGAACGATTCCTGCTGTACCAGGCCGCCGCAGACGAGTATTGCTGGCATATGGTGCCAACCATGGGCCGATCGCCGGAGGCGGTATTCGCGCCGCCGGTCGGCTAGGCCTGAACGCACGCCAGCCATCCACGCAGAAGACCGTAGGCGCGGCGGTGCCGGATAGCGATTGATTCCTGATCCACCGACCGTCAGGTATAATGTCCGAGGTTCGCGCATCGCAGCGAACCTTGTGATTGCTGATCGCTGTAGCCGGATAAGACAGCTTCGATGGCCTACCGTATCCTTGTCCTTAGCAGCGTGCCGCTGGCAACGCTCTGGAATGGGGCCGACAAAAATCTCGCGCGGTTGTTGGTACAGGCTGATCCCAACAACCGCTTCATCGTGCAGACCGATCTGCATGAGCCATGCTCATCACACGTCGTGCCTGTGCGGGAGCGCATCACCGATGCCATGTTGTGCGCGTATATCCTCCCTGGATACACAGCGGCTTCGTCCTACGACCGAGCCAGCCGCCGTCGCGCAGGCGCTCAATCTTGGTCCCCGCGCCGTGCTCTACCCCGCGCATT
>DASUTC010000048.1 GCA_036374795.1 Herpetosiphonaceae bacterium | reverse complement strand
AGCAACGTGATCTCGCCCGGCGCTCGTGCCAGCAGATGCCCGCCCTGCGGCCCGCGTAAGCTCTGCACCAGACTGGCGCGACGTAGCTGAATCAGCAGTTGATTCAGGTAATGCTCATCGATCGCCTGGCGCTCGGCAATCTCGCGGCTGCGCACGGGGCCTTGTCCGTAATGCAGCGCCAGATCGAACAGCGCGCGTAGTCCGTAATCGCCTTTACTTGAAATTCGCATAATACCCTGACGGAATGCATGCAAGGATTGCTCTAGTGCTGCACACGATGTGCGGTGCTGAGGGCATAGTAGCACGCCGCGTCCTGAGCGGCAACCCTGCGCGGCCAGTTGGCCCAGGTCGTGCCCTGGGGTATAATGCCAGATCATACGGATTCTACGCGAGCGGGCAGTATCCCGCATACTGCCGCTCGAAAACGACACATTATGCGCGCTCTTTTACGAATCATCGGTCTTTTTGGCGGCCTCGGCCTGCTGATCTATGGGCTGCTGCCCCAGTCGTATCAGCCGTATCTGGTGCCGCTCGTCGACGACCGGCGCTGGATTGCGCTGCTGTGGGGCGGTGCGTTCCTGCTGGGCCTTGCCGCCTGGGCCTCGCTCCCGGCGCTGCAATCGATCAGCTCGCGCGTCAGCGTGCGGCCCGGCCTGCTCAACCTGTCGCTGGTCTTCTCGATCTTGTTTGTGGTGCTGACGCTGCAACTGCTGCGCACGGAGTTTATCTACGCCCAGAGCATCTACAATCGCTCCGAGACGCTAGACGATGGCACGGTCTTCGGCAATAGCCGTCCGGTGATCCGCTCGCTGCGCGTGCAGCGCGGCATGATCGTCGATCGCAACAATACCGTGCTGGCCGGCAGCGAGCGCGCGCCCAACGGCCTGGCCCATCGGACCTATCCGATCGCGCAGCAGGCCGATATTCGCGCCTTCTCCAACATCCTGGGCTTTTCCTCATCGCGCTATGGTCAGTTCGGCATCGAGAAGCAGTGGGATGGCTACCTGAGCGGCGAGCGCGGCCAGGCGCTGCGCTCCCTGGAGAACGATCTCTACAACCGCGCGCAGGTCGGCAACAATCTGCGGCTGACGATCGACGCGCAGCTCCAGTCTCGCGTCTGGAATATTCTGAATCAGGTCGGCCAGGGCAAGCCTAGCTCTGCGGTGGTGATGGACCCGCGCAGCGGCGCGGTGCTGGCGCTGGCGAGCACGCCCGGCTTCGATCCGCAAAGCCTGACGCTCAACCCGGCGGGCACCGACGAGGAGGAGAACCAGCGCATCGAGGCGGCCTGGACCGAGATCAACGCCAACGAAAATCGCCCGCTGATCAATCGTCCGCTGCGCGGCCAGTACGTGCCCGGCTCGACCTTCAAGACGCTGACGGCGATCGGCGCGCTCGAAAATCCTGAGATCCTGCGCAATCCCAAGCCGATCGACTGTCCCAACGAGTATCGGCCCGTCGAGTACGAGCCGCCGGTGGTCAACGCCGTGGGGCCGCCGAATCGCCCTGAGCAGCCATCGCTGGAGTCGATCATTCGCCAGGGCACCAAGCGCCAGGTCGATCTGTCGGGCGTGTATGCCTTCTCGTGCAACACGGCCTTTGCCCAGCTTGGCGTGCGTCTCGGCACCGAGAAGTTTATCGAGCTGGCGGAGCGCTTCCACTTCTACATGCCGCAGAACGCGCCCGACCAGAGCAGCGATTTCACCGATCTGCCGACCGAGCCAAGTCTGCTGACATCGCCGCAAGATCCCGATTTCCTGAGCAGGCTCGGCGGATTAGCGGCCAGCGCATACGGCCAGGGCGAGCTGCTGCTGACGCCGATGCAGATGGCGCTGATGGGCGCGACGATCGCCAACGACGGCGTGATGCCGCAGCCCTACATCGTCGAAAATGTCACCGATCCGGAGGACTCGCGCGAGGTCATCTACCAGCATCGCCCGCCGACCAATCTGCTGAACTCGCGGCGGGTGATCTCGACCGAGGTGGCGCGCCAGATGCGGCAGATGATGCGCGAGGGCGTGACGATCGGCTTCGGCAAGGCGGCGAATGTCAACGGCAGCGGCGGCAAGTCCGGCTCCGGCGAGGCCGGCAACAACATCATTCACGCCGCGTTTCTGGCGGTCGCGCCGGTCGACGAGCCGCGCTATGTCGTCTATGTCCAGATCGAAAACGGTCGTGACGGCGCTGGCGTCGGCGCTGCTGCCGTCGGTGAGATCCTCAAGGCGGCGTTTGAAATTCTGGGCTAACAAGCAATCGAACTGCTTGCTAGGCGTATGAAAGGTTCGTATTCATGATCAACTCCGACCGATTGCTCGATACCTTTTTGACGCTGGTTCGAGTGGATAACCCCTCCGGTCAAGAACAGGCGATGGCCCAGACGATCGTCGGTATGCTGCGCGAGCGCGGCTTGCAGCCTGAGCAAGACGCGAAAGGCAACGTGATCGCGCGGGTGCCCGGCCAGGGCCAGCCGCTGCTGCTGAGCGCGCACATGGACAGCGTCGCTCCGGCGGTCGGGAAGTGTCCGGTTGTGGACGGCGATACCGTGCGCAGCAGCGGCGATACCGTGCTGGGCGCGGACGATCTGGCCGGTGTCACGGCGATCCTCGAAGGGGTTTCGGCGCGCATGGAGAGCAATGAGCCGCATCGAGCCGCCGAGATCGTCTTCTCGGTCGAGGAAGAGGTAGGCTTGAACGGCGCGCGCTCGCTCGACTTCGGCAAGCTGACGGCTCGGCAGGGCGTGGCGCTCGATCTGAACGGCGAGGTCGGCGGTATCTGTGTCGCCGCTCCGGCGCACTCCCAGCTCACGGTGACGATCACCGGCAAAGCTGCACACGCTGGCGTCGCGCCTGAGACAGGTGTGAGCGCGATCGTCGTGGCTGCCGAGGCGATCAGCCGCATGCCGCTGGGCCGGATCGACGCCGAGACGACCGCCAACATCGGGACGATCAGCGGCGGCGCGGCGCGCAACATCGTGCCGGAGCAGGTAAAGATCGTCGGCGAGGCGCGCAGCCGCGACGAGGCTAAGCTGGATCGGCAGACGGCGGCGATGCGCCAGGCGTTCGAGGCGGCGGCGCAGCGGCACGGTGCGAAGGTGGATTTTCAGGAGTTCCGGGCCTATGGCGCGCAGAAGATCTCGCCCGAAGCGCCGATCGTGCAGTTGTGCCGGGCTGCCGCCGAGCGCAGCGGCCTGAAGCCCTACCTGATTGAGACGGGCGGCGGCTCGGATGTCAATATCTTCAACATGCACGGGATCGAGGCGGTCAATCTGAGCGTCGGCTACAAGGAGATTCATTCGACCAACGAGCATATCGCCATCGCCGATCTCGAAAAGTGCGCGCGGCTGGTCTTTGCGCTGCTGGAAGCGTAGGTCTGAGAATCGTCGAGGCAGAGCGAAAGGCACGGGTTGCAACCGTGCCTTTTTCATCTCAGCTTCAACCTTCTGAGTTTCGCGTTCAGGCCCTCACCCCGCTTCGCTGCGCTCAGCACCCCTCTCCCATTAAGATAGGAGCGGGGATTGGGTTCTCGGTGTTCTTTGCTCTTCAGCGCCGGATCGCGCCAACGCGGCGGCGGATGGTGCGCCAGGAGCGGACGACGAGGAAGAGCAGCAGCACAAAGAGGACGAAGGCCAGGATCGGAATGAAGATCGCCAGCAGGCTCATCACCAGCGAGAGCACGTCTTCGGCGAACGAGACGACCGGATTGCCCATGCCTGCGGTCGTCGCCGTCGCCACCGGGCGGATCGCGGCGCGCGTGGCATGAAGGCCGCCAGCCATCACAAAGCCCGCGCCCAGCGCAATCGCCGGGTGAATATCGGTGATCAGGTTTTGCTGACCGGCGAAGACAATCGCTCCGGCGATCGGGTGGACGAACGCGCCGACGACATGCGCGGCGTGGTCGATGGCAGGCACCTTGTCGGCCACAAAATCGATCAGCGCCAGAAGCGCTACAATAACCAGTGCGGGTGTTGAAGTTAAGATCGAGTACGGCTCTTGCAGTGTCAGGTACTCGAAGCGGCCCATCAGGCCCACGGCCAGCAGGGGGATGTAGGCGTTTAGTCCGGCGGCGCTCGATAAACCGAACGCGCTAAAAACGTTCAACAGTGCATCCATGCAGAAAGTCCTTGCGTACGATGTCCGAACAGCTATCGATCGGCCAATCTGATTTGCCTTCTTCTACGCGCCGAGGCTATCCTCGGTTGCGCTGGCTGGCGCTGCTGCTGGTTGTCTTAGCAGGCTGCACGCCACCACCGCAGGTTGTCGTCTCGCTGCCGCAGCCGACCGCCACCGCCACGCTCGCGCCGTCGCCGCTCGCCGCTCCCACGTCCACGCCGACCGACACGCCCCTGCCAGCCGAGACGCCGACTTCGGTTGCCGTCAGCCCAACGCCGGACGTGCCAACGCCCACGGCCACACCGACGATCGATCCGTCGCAGTTGACGCCGGTGCCCACGCCGACGCTGCCCGCGCTGGATCGGACTCGCCGCTCCGAGCTGTTCGATGAGGTCTGGCAGACGGTCGCCGATCATTATCTGTACGCCGACTTTGGCGGCGTCAACTGGGTCGAGATCAAGGCGAGGTATGAGTCGCGCGCGCTTGAGGCCGCAGCGCCCGCCGAATTTTATGCTACCCTATCGGAGATGATCGACGAGCTGCGCGACGAGCACTCGCGCTTTGAAGATCCGCAGACCGCGTTCACGCAGCGGGCGATAGCCTCCGGCACCGATGCCTATGTCGGCGTTGGGATCTTGACGGTGGAGTACGACGACGGCCTGCTGGTGACGACGGTCTTTCCGAATAGTTCGGCGGCGAACGCTGGCATGAAGCGTCGTGATATGATCGTCGCCGTCGATGGGCAGCCGGTCGCGGGCGATGGCGCGCTGCCGGAGATCGGCGGCCCGGCGAATACGCGCGTCGAACTGGAGGTGTACACGCCCGGCGGCGAGGCGCGGACGCTGACGCTTGAGCGGCGTCCGGTGCTGGCGCAGTATGTGCCCGAAGCCTATCGCCTGCCGGAGACGCGCGTCGGCTATGTGCTGGTCCAGTCGTTCTGGGCGCACGATATGGCCGATCGTGTGCGGGTCGGTGTGCAGCGGCTTGTGGCCGACGAAGGGCATCTGGATGGCCTGATCGTCGATGTGCGCGGCAATGGCGGCGGCTGGCGCAGCGTGCTGGAAGGGCTGCTATCGCACTTTGTCGCTGGTGAGGTCGGGGCGTTCTATAGCCAGGAGGAGAGCTACCCGCTGACGATCACGCCGAGCGAGCTGTCTCCATCGCTCAAGGATCTGCCGCTGGTGGTGCTGGTCGATCGCGAGACGGAAAGCTACGCCGAGATCTTCGCCGCCGTGCTTCAGGCGCAGCGCGGCGCGAGCGTAGTCGGCGTCAACACGGCAGGCAACACCGAGACGATCTATGCCTACGATTTTGACGACGGCTCGCGGCTGTGGGTCGCGCAGGAGGGGTTCAGGCTTCAAGACGGCTCGAATCTTGAAGGCCGGGGCGTGCTGCCGGATCGCTCGATCGGCGTGGACTGGATGCGCTTTAGCGAGGCGCGCGACCCGCATATCGTCGAGGCGATTCAGATGATTGAGCAGGCCAGGGCAGGAGATCAATAGGCCGCGGCGCGGCATGGAGTCGATCGGCGCGGCGGCGTGCTGAAGGAGGATTGAGATGTCAATGATTGCAGAGGTCATCGGACGTGAGGTGCTGGATAGCCGTGGCAATCCCACGGTCGAGGTCGATGTGCGCCTGGACGACGGCTCGATCGGAAGGGCGGTCGTTCCGTCCGGCGCGTCCACGGGCGCGCACGAGGCGGTAGAGCTGCGCGACGGCGATAAAAGTCGCTACGGCGGCAAGGGCACGCTGAAAGCGGTCGAGAACGTCAACCGCACGATCGCCGAGGAGCTGATCGGGCTGAACGCGCTCGATCAGGTCGGCATCGACAAGATCCTGATCGATCTGGACGGCTCGAACAACAAGGGTAAGCTCGGCGCGAACGCGATCCTGGGCGTGTCGCTGGCGGTGGCGAAGGCGGCGGCGGCCTCGCTGGATATTCCGCTCTACCGCTACCTGGGCGGCGTCTTCGGCCATACGCTGCCGGTGCCGATGATGAATATCTTGAACGGCGGCAAGCACGCCGATAATAGCGCCGATTTTCAGGAGTTTATGGTCATGCCGGTCGGGGCATCCTCGTTTGCCGAGGGGCTGCGCTGGGGCACCGAGATCTACGCCGCGCTCAAGGGCGTGCTCCACGACCGCAAGCTCTCGACGACGGTCGGCGATGAGGGCGGATTCGCGCCGTCGCTGCCCACGAACGAGGCACCGCTTGAGGTGATCATGGAGGCGATCCAGAAGGCTGGCTACCGGCCCGGCGAGCAGATCATGCTGGCGATGGACCCGGCTGTCACCGAGCTGTACGAGAACGGCTCGTACAACCTGGCGCGCGAGGGCCGCACCCTCTCCGGCGAGGAGATGGTCGACTACTGGGTCAAGCTGGTCGAGAAGTATCCGATCATCTCGATCGAGGACGCACTGGCCGAGGACGACTGGCAGCACTGGAATATGCTGCGCGAGCGCATCGGCGACCGCGTGCAGCTTGTCGGTGATGACCTGTTTGTGACGAACGTGGAGCGCCTGCGGCGCGGCATTACCGAGCGCACCGCTAACTCGATTCTGATCAAGCTGAATCAGATCGGCTCGCTGACGGAGACGCTCGACGCGATCTCGACGGCGCAGCGCGCGGGCTTTACCGCGATCATCTCGCATCGCTCAGGCGAGACTGAGGATGTGACGATCGCCGATCTGGTGGTGGCGACCAACGCAGGCCAGATCAAGACTGGCGCTCCCGCCCGCACCGACCGCGTGGCGAAGTACAATCAACTGCTGCGCATCGAGGAGGAGCTGGGCGATGCCGCGAAGTACGCCGGGATGAGCGCGTTCTACAACGTGCGCCGTGGCTAGTCCCAACGGCCTGCCTGTGTGATCCGCGAGGGGTACGGCCTGCCGTGCCCCTTGTCCGCGTACGAGGAAAGGAGTCGTCTCATGTTAATCACCGTCGATCTGTCTCATCCCGAAAACGATGTCGAGGTGATCGGGCTGGCCGAGGGCGAGACGCTCGAAGCGCGCCTGGGGCCGCGCGGCTACGCGGCCTATCGCATCTTTGGCGCGTCGGCGCGGCTGCTCTTTCTCGCGCTGCAAGACGTGCGCAAAGCCGACATTGCCGCCGCGACCGAGATGATGCTCGACCGCGAGAGCAGCTTTATTCGCCAGCGCCTCGACGAGCTGCGGCGGCTCGGCGCGGGCGGCTCTGAGCAGCGTTCCGGCGGATCGTCGCAGCCGCCCCGCCGCGATCCGCGTCCGCCCGACCAGGGGAACGGGCACGGACGCCGCCGCAAGTAGGCACGACCAACCGCCGCTCGAAAACGAGACGGCGGTTGGTCTAGGGGCGGGCGAAGTTCAAAGCTCAACGTTCCGAGTTCAAAGTTCAAGGTTTTGCCTTGTTCTTTGTTCTCTGTTCGTTCCCCGCCTACCGCGACGGCGCTTTCGCCTTGGTCTTGGCCGGAATGATGTTCACGCCCTTGGGAGGCGTTACGCCGGGACCGTAGGCATAGAAGTCTTCCCACGGGCGATACTTGCTCGACAGGTTATCCTTGTGCAGGATCTTGCCGTTCGCCGCCGTCACGATGCGCTGCATCTCAACATCCTTGCCGGGCCGTCCGTGGACAAGCTGGATCACCTGGCCGCGCTTGAGCGACGGATCGTACTGCCAGTTGGCGATGCCCTGCCTCTTGACGTTCTTCGAGAATGGTCCGACCATCTGGGTTTTGCGCCCATCGTTGAAGCCGTACAACCAGAAGGTCACGGTCGCAGCCTTGGGATTGGTCGCGGCCATCATGTAGATCGGGCCGCCCGTGTCGTTGCGCCACTTGAAATCGACGTAGGGCGCGAAGACCGTCGCGTCGAAGCCGTCGATGTTCTCGTAGAAGTTGATCACATACGAGTGTGGCCGCCGATCGACAATATCGAGGCCCGCGTTGAACACCGCGCGGTACATCGTGGTCGAGATCTGGCAGATACCGCCGCCGGTCACTTTTTCGAGCTGGCCGTTGACGATCGCATAGCCCTCGACAAAGCCGTCCTCCGTGCCCGCTGAGCCGAGCGCGTTGTTGAACGAGAAGGTCGCGCCCGGCGCGATGATCAGCCCGTTCATGCGGGCAGCGCCGCGCGCGATGTTGTTGACGCGCTCCGCGATCGAGCCGAAGTAGCCGGTGGTCGCCGTGCTCAGCAGCGAGATCGCCGGAACGGGACGCCGCACCGACTCGGGCAGCCCTGAGCGATCGAGCGCCTGCGCGCCCAGCCGGGAAAGCTTGATCTGGCTCTGCGGATCTTCGGGATGATACTCAAGCTTGATCCGCTCGAAGTACTGCACGGTATATTCTTTACCGTCGTCGGGGCTGACCTCCGTGAACTCCTCGGACAGCGGATAGCCGAAGATCGGCAGGCCGCCGTTTTTGAGCCAGAAGGCGCGGAAGCCAAAGCGGATGCTGTGGCCGGTCTGCGGGAAGTAGGTCGTGTTCGCGTCGTTCTCGGCGAGCTGCGGCGCAAACGCTGGCTCGGTGCGGCCCTCGATCAGCGACCGACCAAGCTGCGTGATCGACACATAGAAGGCTGGCTCGAACTCAGGATGCAGCTCAAAGCGGGCGCGCTCGAAATACTGCACTTCGAGGTTGCCCTCGCGGACGACCTCGGTCAGCGGCAGGCCAAAGATTGGAATGCCGCCGTTCTGTTCGTAGAACGCCTTGATGCGGGTGCCGATGTTGTGGCCGGTTTCCTTGAAGTAGCGGAACGGGCCGGAATCGGCTGGCGAAGCTGGCGCGGCGGCAGCGCGAGGAACAACGCTGCCGAACGTTCCCGCAGCCAGCAGCAGGGCTAGCGCAAGGAGCAGCGTGCGGTAAGTACGGTGGGACACAGGTGGCCTCTCTTCACATCAGGGTTAAGAGTCTTTCAGAAATTATAGTTGAGTTAGGGGTCACGTCAACCCCGGCCCTAGCCGGAATGACCTGATACACACCTGATAAAGGACTATGTGTAGATAGGATATGATCGTTAGCTCGACGCTGCGAAGGCATGATACGCGGTACAAACGTCGCGCAGCGGGCAGCCGTCACACGGCGGGCAATGGTCGGCGCACTTGATCGGCTGCGTGAACGCGCGGCGCGGCGCGCTCGAATCGTCGCAGCGCGGGCGGCGCAGCAGGCAGTGGTGAATGCCGTGCTCGACGATCAGCGCGTGAAAGTCCCAGAACAATCGCGCGCGGCTGCCTTGCAGATGCGGATACGCAGAAAGATCCAGAGCGTCCGGCAGGGCATCCTCGAACCGCGCTTGCAGCGCCTCGTACTTCAGCGTCGCCACGTCGGGCAGCGTGCCCAGGCGGCCAAAAACCCGGCGCAGGTAGGCGTCGACGACGAAGCTGGCGTGGTGTCCGGCGTAGAGCAGCATCGTGTCGGCTGTCTCCGGCCCGACATGCGGCAGCGCAAGCAATTCCTGGCGCACTTTGGCGGTCGGACGATCGAAGATCCTGGCAACATCGCCGCCGTAGCGTCTGACGACGTACTGCGCCAGGTGCCTGATCGACGGCGCTTTGGCATTGTAGTAGGCGACCGACCTGATCGCCTCGACGATCGTCTCGACCGGCGCGTTTGCGAGCGCGTGCTCGTCGACGAGGCCCAGCGCGTCGAGCGCCTGGATCGCCTGCTCGACGCGCTCCCACTGGGTTTGCTGCACCAGGATCGATCCCAGCACGATCTCCCAGCGCCAGTTCTGGGTGAAGATCGGCCACCAGTGCGCCTCGTGGCCGTAATGTCGGTGCAGCCGGTCGTAGATGTCAAGCAGTTGATCGGTCAGCGTCTCGCTCATAGACAGTCCTTCTGCCGCCTATTGTAACCCACGACGAACCAAGAACCAAGCGAAGAACAAGGGAACACAGCGCCACGAGGCCGGGGGGCCATGCCCAAAGGGCACCCGGCGTGGTGAGGGCCTCATCTCGAAACTCAAAACCAGGATCACACAGGGGTCACATCAGCGAGCCGCTGGTTGCGCGTCTCGGTGCCCATCAGCAGCGCCGCGATCCCGCCCAGGATAAAGAAGGCGGCGTACACGCCCAGCGCCAGCGCCAGCGAGTAGCCCAGCAGCGCCCCGCCCACCGAGGGCGCGAAGATGCTGGCGAGCCGCGCCATCGCGCTGACCCAGCCCATGCCTGTCGTGCGGGCATCCGTCGGGTACAGCTCCGGCGAGAAGACGTAGAGAGCGCCCCACGCGCCCAGCAGCGAGAACGAGAGCAGATTGCTGGTGATCACGATCGCGGTCGTGCTTGTCGCCACGGCAAACAAGAAGCTGGCAATCGCGCTCACAAACAGATACAGCGCCAGCGTCGGTCGCCGCCCGATCCGATCGATCAGGTAGGCCGCCAGCACATAGCCGGGGATCTGCGAGATCGCCAGCAGCAGCGTGTTTTGATAGGCCGGAAGCAGCGCGTAGCCCTGCGCCTGGAAGAAGCGCGGCAGCCAGGTGAAGATGCCGTAGTAGCCCAGCGACAGCGAGAACCAGACGATCGACAGGAAGAACGTGCGCCGCGCCAGCGTTCCGCGCCAGATCGCCGCCAGCGGCACCCGCGCCGCGCCCTGGATCGGCTCCAGCTCCCCGATCTCGACTGGCCTGCCGTTCTCGCGCGCGATCGTCTCCAGCACCCGTCGCGCCTCTGTCGGATGGCCCTGGATCAGCAGGTAGCGCGGCGACTCCGGCACGCGCCGCCGAATCCAGTAGCCGATCAGGCCGGGTATCGCCGACGCGCCCAGCACCCAGCGCCACGCCTCAGCCGGAACGAACCGCGCGAACATGAACCACGAGATCGCCGCCACCGCGATCGTGCCCAGCGCCCAGAAGCTCTCAAGATAGACCAGGAAGCGCCCGCGATCTTTGGCCGGAACGTACTCTGCCAGCAGCGAGTAGTCCACCGGCAGTGTCCCGCCCACGGCGAAGCCGGTCAGAAAGCGGAATGCGACCAGCAGGCCGTACGAGGGCGCGAGCGCCGAGGCCAGGCCAAACACCGCGTCGAGCAGCACCGTCAGCAGAAACACGTTGCGCCGCCCAAAGCGATCGGCGAGCGCGCCCCACACCAGCGCGCCGATAAACATGCCGGTGAACGTCGCCGAAAGAAAGAGCGTCTGCCGCGCCGGGCTATTCTGAAGCCCGAACACCGCGATCACGCCCGGCAGCACAAAGCCCGCGATCAGGACCTCCATCGCGTCTGCCGCCCAGGTCAGGCCGTTCACCAGCAGAAGCCGCCACTGGAAGCGCCCCACGCCGATCTGCTCAATCGCCTCGTCGATGTTGGTGATGCCCCGGCTCGGACGCATCTGAACCGGCTGTGCTGCTGTCGCCATCGTTGTCCCTTTGGGTAACATGCACACGCAGTGCAACACGGTCGCGCTATCGGAGGAGCATACAGCAACCGCAGTGCCCACGCTCCCGGCTGGCCTGCGATAGGATTCTCGCGCTGCGGGTTGGCTCCAATATGCCCAGCCAAAAGAGGCGGGTCGCAGACGACGCGCTTCTGGTATCTGGCGGTGAGCACCGGGCTTAGATCGGCGGCCAGGGCATCGAGCGCCCGCCCGTCGGCTCCGGGTACTGCGCTCGTCGCAGCACGCGCTCGACCCGGCGGCGCAGCGCGTCCAGCTCGACCCGCGCCAGCAGCGCGTCCAGCGCGGCTGTCAGGTCGTCGTTCGGCGTTTCTACCCGCTGCGCGAGGCGCTGAATGTCGGATATCAGCGGCTCCGGGATCGGCTGCCCGGCGTACTCCCAGATCACCGTGCGCAGCTTGGGATCGGTGTGGAATGTGATGCCGTGATCGATGCCCCACAGATGGCCGTCGCGGTCTTGGAGGATATGACCGCCCTTGCGGTCGGCGTTGTTGACGATCAGATCGAAGGCCGCGATGCGCTTGAAGGCATCGTGGTCGCTGCCGCGCAGGGTGAAGTAGTGGACCTCCGGATCGGCGTCGATGAAAAGCTGCACCGAGCCGACGCCGTACTCCGGCGCGTCGCGCAGCACCGTCGGCGGCACGATCGCCCAGCCGAGCGCCTCGCTCACCAGATAGGCCGCCGCCTCGCGCTGGCAGAGCGTGCCCCGTGGAAAATCCCAGAGCGGACGCTCGCCCCGGCGCGGCTTGTAGATCGCCAGACCTTGCAGATCGTCGTCGGCGATGCTGGCTAGAAACGTGTAGTTGCTGGAATCCGGCATCAAGCCTTCGATCTCCATCGTGCCGTGCGTCAGCAGCGCGATCACGCGCTCGACCGGCACGGCGGCTGACGATCGCGGCTCATCTGTGCGCTCGCTCGGCTGATCATCCATACTTAACCTGCCCGACAACGTGGATCAAACGTCGTATGTAACAGTAGGATACCCGTTTTTCTTGATGCAAAAATGCCCGCTTGGGTCCATCGGCTCGGTACACTGCGGGCAGCGCTTGCGGCCTTTGGTGACAACCTCGGCGCCCTCACGCGCCAGCGCACGCGCCTGCTCGCGCGACATCGTGAGCCGGACGACATCCATCTCCTCCCCGGCCTCTCCGCTGCCTAGCTCCTGCGCGATAATCACCAGCAAATCCCGCGATTCGTCGTAGCCCAGGCCTAGCTGCCCGACCCGAAATGTCTCCTCGATCGGCTCTTCGAGCGACATATCGTGGAAGGTCAGCAGATCCTCCGATGTGCTGAGCAGCGGATTCCGCTCGGTCAGGTTTTCTAGTAACTGTTCGACAGCCTCGGCCAGCGCGTTGACCTGCTCCTTCTCTACGACCAGCGAGATTCTCTCGGTTCCTCGGCGCGCTTGCAGGTAAAAGGTGCGGTTGCCCGGCTGTCCGATCGCCCCGGTGGTAATGCGATCGACGGGATCGAAATCGTAGCGAAACTCTGCCATAAAAAAGGCCGCAGGGAACTGTCGCGTTCAGGCGACAGGGGAAGGCGGCACCCTCCTTTCAGGGCTTGTATTTCGCATTGGAATGCGGTAAACTAGAGATGCGTAGACAACGGCGCTCCTGCGGGAGATGCCTCCGGTTTGGCAACCGGCCTCACGCACCGGAACATGCACGAGCAGGCATGCAGTGAGTGATCGCTGGATGCTGGGATCTGCGGTTGGCATCTCTTGCTCGTGACGGGCCGCCGTCTGGGACCGCACCGGCGTCAACCGGCCAGCGGGTGGAACTCCCGCCAGAACAGTGTGAGCATGAACGCTGTTTGGATGTGGCACGGTCATCTCCCGTAGCTGCAAGCTGCCTGCTTTAGCTGGCAGTCGTTGACAAATCCTCGAATGAGGAATGTCGAATGTCGGAGGCGGTTGCCCGCAGACATTCGCTATTCGACATTCACACATTATTGTGGTGGTTGCTCTTCTTTTTCGACGGTGACGCCCCCGACTTGCTCTTTGACCGCTTCTTTTTCCGGCTCCAGCTTCAGCGGGCCGTCGTCGTTGACGCGAAGTACCTGCGGCCCGTACGGCGAGAGCCGCACGACGCTTACCGCCGTGGGATTGATCACGATGCGCTGGAATAAGTCTAAATGAACACCCAGGTAGTGAGCAAGCGCGGCCTTGATCACGTCGGCGTGCGAGAAGATCGCGACAATATCGCGTGGATGATCGGCGCTGATCGCCTCCAGCTCGGACACGATGCGCGCCTGCATTTCGCGGATCGCCTCGCCGCCCGGAAAGCGCATGCCGCTCGGATAGATCTGTACGACTTTCCAGGCGTCGAGCTTGGAGAGCTCTTCCAGCGACTTGCCGGTCCACTCGCCGTACCGGACCTCGCCCAATCCATCGCGGAGCTGAACCTCAAGGTTGAGCGCCCGCGCCAGCGGCTCGGCGGTTTCGCGCGTTCGATCCAGCGGCGAGCTGTAGATCGCGCGGATTGGCAGATCGCGCAGCCGCTCGGCGATGGCCTCGGCCTGCTGACGGCCTTCTTCGTTGATATGTACGTCGGGCATCCAACCCGCCAGCTTCTTGGCTTTCATCACGTCGTTGACGGCATGGCGGATTAGAAGAAGTTGAGTCATTCGTTGCTCCTGCTACGGCCTCATGCAGTTTTTAATCATAGCACAATTCCTGCCGATTGCCCGTGTGACCCTTCAGCTCTATTGTGCCACTCCGTAACGCGATTGTCATATACTTCACATTCTTTTGGCTGAGATCGATGAGTACAATTGGCGCAGGTGCAATCTCCTGCGCTGCTCTACCATGCGATCATCTCGTGATGATCGCGCGATTGCCGATGATACTGTCGTTCTGTGCCTGTAGAAGGAGACGTACGTGCCCCGAATCCTGGTATTTCTTGTCCTCCTGGCTAGTCTGCTCCTGCCTGCCCGCTCGACCCAGGCCGCTACGCCGCAGCTGCGCGGCTTTTGGGTCGATGCCTTTCACGAAGGGATCAAAACGCCCGATCAGACCCGCCGCCTGATCGCCGATGCCCAGCACGCGGGCGCGAACGCGCTCTTTGTGCAGGTCCGCCGCCGCGCCGATAGCTATTTCCGCGATACCGTCGAGCCGATCGCCGCCGATATGCAGCCCGGCTACGACGCCCTGGCCGATGTGATCGCGCAGGCGCGTGCCCGCAACATGCAGGTTCATGCCTGGGCCGTCACGCTGCCGGCCTGGAAGGACGGCTATCAGCAGCCCAATCGCTCGCACGTGTGGTACCAGCACGGCCCCGACAAAGCCGGCTGGAATAACTGGTTTACCCGCGACGTCGACGGTCGCGCGGGCGAGTGCGCCGCTCCCAACGATTGCAGCTATTTTCTTGACCCCGGTCATCCTGCCGTCTCGGAGTATACCGTCAACGCGCTGATGCATCTCGCGCGGCGCTACGACCTCGATGGCCTGCACCTCGACTATATCCGCTATCCCAGCCCGCGCTTTGGCTATAACCCGACCAGCCTGGCGCGCTTCCAGGCCGCCACGGGCCGCAGCGACACGCCCGCGCCCGAAGATGCGCAGTGGATGCAGTGGCGGCGCGATCAGGTGACGAAGCTGGTCAAGCGTATCTATCTCAACCTGAACGCCGTCAAGCCGCGCATGGCGCTCTCCGTCGCCGCGATTGCCTGGGGCGCGGGGCCGCAGAACGGCGATTTCGCCAATAGCTC
Source organism: Herpetosiphonaceae bacterium (assembly GCA_036374795.1). Lineage (NCBI taxonomy): Bacteria > Bacillati > Chloroflexota > Chloroflexia > Herpetosiphonales > Herpetosiphonaceae > Herpetosiphonaceae bacterium. The sequence continues at coordinate 22,505 of DASUTC010000048.1, read as the reverse complement.
GCCCTTCAAGCGCACGCTGCAAGACTGGAACGGCTGGCTCAACGCGGGCTACGTCGATTTTGTCGTGCCGATGGTCTACGACAAAGAAGACGGCGGCCAGCAGCAAGCCTGGTTCGATAGCTGGGTCAACTATGTCCGCGACAATCATGGGCGGCGCGCGGCGGCGATCGGTGTGGGCGTCTGGCTCAACAATGCCGATCAAAATCTGGCGCAGATCCGCCGTGGCGCGAGCGCGGGTATCGGCACGGTGCTCTACTCGTATGCGATTCCCGTCATCGGCGACCGCAACAGATTTCTCGATCGGTTGCGCGCCGAGCTGTGGGGCGATAGCGCTCCCGCGCCGGTCTTTGGCTGGAAGACGCAGCCGTCGACCGGGCATCTTTTAGGCCATGTGCTGGTGAATGGCGCCTCAGCCGAGAACACGGCGATTCGGATCAGCGGCAACGGCCAGCCCGATAGCCACACCACGACCGATGCAAACGGCATCTTTGGCGCGGTCGATCTGCCGCCCGGCGGCTACTCCCTGACGCTGCGCGATCCGCTCAGCGGCGCGGATGTCGGCGCGAGCTTTACGGTCAGTCCCGGCGGCGTGGCGTTTCTACGTATGACCTTCCCACAGGGCGATCCCGCCGGTGAGTGGACGCCAGCAGGCGCGGATAGCGCATTCGGCGCGCTCTGGAACCGCACCGATCTGTCGGTGGCTCAGAATCGTGCCGCGCGCTCGTGGACCTGGGGGCCGACGTCGTTCGCGACCGGCACCGAGCGCTATGCCGAAGCGCCCGGCGGCAAGCGGCTGGTCCAGTACTGGGACAAGAGCCGTATGGAGATCACGAATCCCAACGGCGATCGTAGCCAGCTCTGGTTTGTCACCAACGGCCTGCTGACGAAAGAGCTGATCAGCGGCAAGGCCCAGATCGGCAATAGCGCGTTCGTCACACGCTCGCCCGCCAGCGTGCCCGTCGCGGGCGATCCCAACGATCCGAACAGCCCAACCTACGCCTCGTTTCGGGAGCGCGCATCGCTCGACGGCGATCGGCGCGCAAATCCGGCGGTCGGCGCGACGGTCGCCCAGACGATCAATCGCGATGGCTCGCTGGGCTTCAATCAGGAGCTAACGCGCTATGGCGTGCGCAACACGGTCTATAACAACGAGCTAGGCCATAACATTCCTAATGTCTTCGCCGACTACTTCAAGACGCTGCCGGTCGATTGGGTCTTTGCGCTGGGCTATCCGATCACCGAGCCCTACTGGGCGCGCGTCAGCGTCGGCGGACAGCCCAGAGATGTGCTGATCCAGGTCTACGAGCGGCGCGTCCTGACCTACACGCCCGCCAACGCGGCGCAGTATCGCGTCGAGATGGGCAACGTCGGGCAGCACTACTGGCGCTGGCGCTACGGCTCGGCTCCGTGGGAGTAAGCGGTCGGTCGTCAATCTGGCCCAGGGCACAGAGCGGGAATCCTCCCGCTCTGTTGCTTTTCGACTACAATCAAAAAGAGGTGGTCTGCTTTTGATGCCGGGAGCGCTGCATGTACGATGTGATTGTGGTCGGTGGTGGACATAACGGCCTGACCTGCGCCTGCTATCTGCAAAAGGCCGGTCTGCGCGTGCTGGTGCTGGAGCGTCGTCCGATCGTCGGCGGCGCGGTCTGTACTGAGACGATGTTCGGCGGCTACCGCATGGATGTCGGCTCGTCGGCGCATATCATGATTCATCTCACGCCGGTCGTCCGCGACCTTGAGCTGGAGCGCTTCGGCCTCCAATACATCGATATGGACCCGTTCGCGTTCTTTCCGCTGCCCGACGGCTCCGGCGCGATCGAGTTCTGGCGCGACCTCGACAAGACCTGCGCATCGATCGAAAAGGTTTCGCCCCGCGATGCCGAAGCGTACCGGCGCTTTGTCGAGTTCTGGGGCGCGATCAACGAGGGCGTCTTCAAGGTCTTTCTGAAGCCGCCAACGCCCGGCAACCTTGTCGCGACGATGATGACCGGCCAGTTCAGTCGCGCCGAGAACGGCAGCATGGGCGGCTCGCTCGATACGCTGCGCAAGATCTTTACCTCGTACGGGCAGTTGATCACCGAGTGGTTCGAGAGCGATGCGATGCGCACGGCGCTGGCCTGGCTGGCCGCACAGTCGGGACCGCCGCCCGACGAGATCGGTACGGCTGATTTCGCGGGCTGGCACGCGATGCTCCACCGCAGCGGCGCGAAGCATCCGCGCGGCGGCTCCGGCATGCTCACCCAGGCGATGCAGCGCTGCTTCGAGCACCACGGCGGCGAGGTGCGGCTGGATGCCGAAGTCGAGCGGATCGTAGTTCAGGGCGGCAACGTGCGGGGCGTGGAGTTACAGAGCGGCGAGGTACTCGCCGCGCGCTGCGTCGTCTCGAACGCGCATATTCAGACCACGCTGCTCAAGCTGGTTGGTCCGGGCCAGCTGCCGGGCAATCTCGCGCAGCGCGTGCAGCGGATTCGCGTCGGCAACGGCTTCGGCATGACGATCCGCTGTGCTGCGGACGCGCTGCCGGATTATATCGCCGCTCCGTCGGGCGGGAAGCCGCATCTCAGCCATCATGGCCTGCAACTGCTGTGTCCTTCGCTGGAGTATCTCAATCGCGCCTACGAAGACTTCCGGCGCGGCATTCCGGCCCGCGCGCCAGCCGCCATCGCCATGACTTTCTCGGCGATCGACCCGGATGTTGCGCCGCCGGGCAAGCATACGCTCTTTGTATGGGCGCAGTACCATCCCTACGAGCTGAGCAGCGGCGAAGATTGGGACCGTATCGCCGAGCGGGAGGCCGACAAGCTGCTGGAGGTGGTCTACCGCTACGCTCCCAATATGCGCGGCGCGATCACCAATCGCTATATCCAGACGCCGCTGGAGCTGGAGCGTAAGCTGGGGCTGCTGCGCGGCAACGTGATGCACGTCGAGATGTCCTTCGATCAGATGTTTTGCTTCCGGCCCCTGCCTGAGCTATCGGCGTATAAAGTGCCGCAGATCGCCGGGCTGTACCTGACAGGCGCGTCGACCCATCCCGGCGGCGGTGTTTTCGCCGCGTCGGGCTATAACACGGCGGGCGTCGTCCTCCGCGATCTGCGACCATCTCGGATCTGGCCGGGTCTGGCAGGGCTGGCGGTTGGCGCTGCCGGTACCGCGCTGATCGCCGCCGCTCGCCGTAAGCGCTGAGCTAAAAGCAGATCCGCCGCCCTTTGATCGAGGAGCGGCGGATCGATAATCTGATAGGCTACTTGTCTTTGCCCTTCCCCGGCGGGTCGTCGGGCGGCCCCGGCTGAGGGTTGCCCGGCGGTTCGTTTGGCGATCCCGGCGGGGGATAGCCCTGGCCGGGTGGCGTGCTGGGCGGACCCGGAGGCTGCGGATTGCCCTGCCCAGGTGGGTTATCCGGTGGGCCGGGCTGCGTCGGCACCGGCGCGTCGGTCGGCTGTGTCTTGGGCGGCTCTGGCACATCGGTCGGCTGTGGCGCTGCCGGCGGGCTATCGGTTCCCGGCTGCGCGGGCGGCGCGGGCGCTTGCGTCGGCTTGGGTGCCGCCGGTGGGCTATCGGTCCCCGGCTGCGCGGGCGGCGCGGGCGCTTGCGTCGGCTTGGGTGCCGCCGGTTCCCCCGGAGCGACAGCCGCCGGTGGCTCGATCGGCGCGCTCGTCGGCGGGTTCTTCGGGCTGGGCCGTGGCAGCTTCGGTGCCGCATCCGGCGATCCCGGCTCGATCGTCGTCGGCGGCGCTCCCATACTCGGCTCGGCGGGAATCGGTGTGGGCGGCACGACGGGACCATCAGGTGTCGCGCTCTGTACCCATTGGCTGGCCTGCACCGCAGATAAGATCATCTGCTGCTGCGAGCCGGTCGCCTGCTCGGCCAGCGCCATCAGCTCCTGCTCGTGCTGCGCGCTAAGCGCGTGGGCCTGCTCAAGCAGCGGCTTCGCCTGGTCGTTTGGGAGTGCGGCGATCAGTTCGAGCGTTCGTATATAGTCGGCCCGAAGCTGAACAATCACATCCCGGCTCACCGACCCCGATCGTCGATGGAGCTGACGTATTTCTTCCACGCGCCGATCCGCCAGGGCGAGCGAAACCGCGATCTTGCGCTCAGGATTCGACTGGATGCTCAGCCAGATTCGCTCGCTGGTGCGCTTCCAGCCATACAGCGGCTCGTTCGGTAGGGCTTGTGCTGATACAACGGTTATACTCGATAACGAACCAATGCAAACAACCAGGAACAGCACTGCCCAGGCCGCCATGCGCAGCCCGCCTGGCACACCGAACCAGCCGCTCCGCCGCTGCTGCCGGGCCAGAACTGCTTGCCGCAGCCGTGCTCGACCGACCTCTTTCGCGGCGCGTCGCATCTTGACACGCCCCAGCTCGCGCAGGGCATCCGCCACGTGGAGCATCGGAGCAAGCTGATTGGCCGACTGTGGGTAGTCGTGTACGATGTCTTCTGGAGTGTCCTCGTCCAGCCGGTCGATCGATCGATCTAAGATCGTATCAAGCCGCTCTGTGAGTCGCCAATTCTGCATCATAATACCATCGCTGCCTCTACGCTTCGCGGGTGTTGCGTGGAGTTCCTAACATCTTTGCCATCGCATTGAGCGCCCGATGCTGCATCGCTTTGACGGCTCCAATCGTCTGGCCCGTAATGGTCGCTACTTCTTCGGTGCTAAGCCGCTCCACAAACCGCAGCAGCACCACCTGCTGCTGTTCGGGCGTCAGCTGCCGGATGGCCGCGCGTAGCTCTTCGTGCTCCAAAGAGCGGTCGACGACCTCGTCGGCGGAAAAGGGTGCGGCGATCGACTCATCCAGCTCAACCGATTGGCGCTTCTGCTGCCGATAGTAATCGACCAGGCGGGTGTAGGCGATCCGAAAAACCCAGCCGCTGAACGCGCGTGCCTGGGCGCGCTCCGGTAGGCGGAATTGTACAATCGCTTCGACCATTCGCAGAAATACTTCGCTGACCAGCTCCTCGGCGACATACTGATCGCCGGAGCGATAATAAAAATAGCGGTACAACGGATCAGCAAAATGTTCATATAGCCGATCAAACGCAAGGGGATCGTGCGATTGTGCGCCGCGTACCAAGGACACGATGTCCGCGTCCGATGGAAGCTCCATGCACACCCTCAACTGTCTAACCGCTCCACGGCGGAAAAAGATACGCGCTTTATAAAAAAGCTATATATTTGGTCGCTTGCACGTCAATCAGGTAGCTCAATGTCTCTAGTGTACCGTGTTGGGCACTGCAAGGAAAGAGCCAATACGGAGACACAGGTACAAAATCGCCAGCAAATTCGTCGATTAACCCCTTGACACGGCACGAGCGGCTATGCTATGCTGGCTGCGGCCTGAAGTATAGGCTCCTGCTTGCAATCGAGTTGGAAGGATACACTGCCAGATGTGCAACCCATAATAACGGAACTGAAGCAATGATGAACATCATGATGCGACATATTACCACCTGGCTTCTCAGCGGCATCAGCTCTGCTGTTAGCCGTGCTGTGTCCTTCGCAGCCCCGATCTGCGCGCAGGGATTCCGTATGCGCACCTGCGCGCCCGTTTTCGCTGGTGTCCAGGGGAGCAGTGTGCCCATAGGACGGAGACTTAGAGTATGATGCGCTAGCATCACATACCAATAGTTTCCGACCGTGGGCTCCAAGAAAAGCCCACGGTCGATTAGTTTATATCGATCGCCGTGGGTACCCACCCACGGCGATCTGTTTGTGGAAGGCCTGTGAATGTAGCTGTCACAATCGACTGATAGACTGATGCGTAGAGCCTGAGGGCATTGTTTTGAGCAGGAGGACCGTATGCTGATCCTAGAACCAAACGGACGCCTAGATCGTCCCGCACGGCCAAACCGTTCGCGGCTGAGTTCGTTCTGGGCAAAGCTGGCCCGCTTGCTGCGGCGCTAGCTTCGCCCGAACCGTAAGGAGGTCATCATGCGCCGAATGCCGATCACGATGCCGTTGACGATGGGCGGGGACGACCCTGCCTGGACAAAAGACCGATCTTCTGTTTCGCCTTTGCCGGATGTCTCAGCAGAGGCCGACATCTACACTAGATATATTGCGTCGCCGGAGAATAGGCGAGGAGGTTTTGCTCATGAATGCTGCACTCGTTGACGCCCCATATGAAGCACCCCGTTCGACGTACGTCGATGCTCATGCGCTGGCCCTGGTGATTGACGATGTTGTCAAATATTTCGGCGACGAGAAGCCGCGACTACCCTGGGCCAGGCAACCAGCCAAAGAGCCGGTTAAAGCGGTGGATCATATTAGCCTCGGCGTCCGCCAGGGTGAGATTTTTGGGCTGCTGGGCGCGAACGGCTCCGGTAAATCGACGTTGATCCGGCTGATCTCGACGCTGCTGATCCCCGACGCTGGCCGCATTACGGTCTTCGGGCACGATGTCCAGGCCGATGAGAAAGCGGTGAAGCGGCTGATCAACCGCGTATCCGTCGAGGCATCCTTCTTCAAGAAGCTCAGCGCAGCCGAGAACCTGATGTACGGCGCGCGTCTGTATGGGCTGCCGCCTGCTCAGGCCCGGCGCGAGGCGCTGCGGATCTTGCAGGAGCTTGGACTGAGCGAAAAACGCTTCGTCGAGCCGCTGGAGCATATGTCGCGGGGGATGCAGCAGAAGGTGGCGATTGCGCGCGGCCTGCTGACCTCGCCGCTGCTGCTGCTGCTCGACGAGCCGACCACCGGCCTGGACCCGCGCTCCAAGAAGGATGTGCAGGTGTTTATCCAGCGGATGCGTAAAGAGCACGGCACCACCGTGTTTCTGACGACGCACGATATGGATGAGGCCGATCGGCTGTGCGACCGGATCGCGATCATCAACGGCGGGCGGATTGTGGCGCTGGATACGCCCAACGGCCTCAAGCAGATGGTCGGCGCGCGAAACGGACGCAACGGGCAGACCACGATGGAAGACGTGTTCCTGGCGCTGACCGGTCGGTCGCTCGACGATGATATTGAAGAGGAAGACTAGCGATGGCGCGCGCAGCCAAGCGATCCACGACGCAGCCTCAGAACCGCTTTAGTCTGGGCAATCTTCTCAGCCTGATCGCGATCCTCGCGCTTGGGATTGTCTTATTCTACTATCTCTACGCGGCGCTGATCTCGGACGACTGGCTGTGGTTTCGATCGTCGTTCGACGCGCAGCCCCGGCAGATCGCGATCGTTGATCGCGGGCAGCGCACGGAGCTAGACCCAAGCAATCCAGCGTTCGCGCCGATCGCCGCCGCCTTCAACGAGACGATCCAGCAGGGCTATCGGCACGCGGCGCTTGGCTTCTCCGATGAAACCTGGAAGGTTGTCGAGCGCAATGGCCTGCTGGTGGAGATGACCTACGCAGAGCCGGTACGCCTGCATATCTATGGCGGCTTTGCGCCCACGAAGCAGCTCCGGCTGCTGCTCGGCGGCAAAAATATTCACACGACACAGGTGCTTTTTCGGAGTAATCCCAATGGATGGGACTCGATCCCGCTCATTGTGAATACGGTCGAGCCGCTCAAGCGTGAGCTGTCGCGGCTTGGTCTTGCAGAGGTGAGGTAGCGCATGAGCATTCGTCCGGCGCGTCCCGCAGAGTACGATCAGATCATCGAGCTGGTGAGGCAGACCTTCGAGCCCGGCGATGAAGCCTGGGTCATCACCGCCGCGACGGTGCGGGAAGATCCTCGCTTTCATCCCGAACATCTGCGTGTTTTCGAGCGCGACGGGCAGATCGTCGGCATGATCGGCCTGATCGATCGGCTGGTACATATCGGGACGGCTCAGGTGCGCTGCGCGATCGTCGCGCCGCTGGCTACCGCGCAGGCTCATCAGAACACCGGAGTCGGCTCGGCGCTGATGCGCGATGCGCTCGATTGGGCACGGACCCACGGCTTTCACCTGTCGATGCTGTGGGGGCACACCTGGCTCTATCCGCGCTACGGCTACGCGCCAGGGATCAAAAGCTACACCGTTCACATTCCGGCCAGCCTCCAGCCGTTTGGCGATAAAGCCTACACGCTGCGATCCTACACGCCCGCCGATGTGCCTGCGCTGATGCAGGTCTACAACGCCGAAACCGCAGCGACAACGCTGGCCGAGGTTCGCTCCGATCAGCCGTGGGAGTGGCGGCCTTACAAGTCCAACACGACGATCGAGGTGGCGATCGATCCGGCTGGTGTGATCCGGGGCTATGCGCGGATTACGGCAGAGGCGGAGCGCCTGCATGTCGGCGAGATCGCGGCGATGGACGGCGGCGCGGCGCAGGCGCTCTTCGACCGGCTGCTCTACCTGGCGCGTGAGCGCGGTGTCACCGAGATCCGAGCTACGGCAACACCCGATAATCGTTGGAGCCGGTTAGCCTTCAGGCGCGGCGCGCATGTGTGCGTCGGATCAGGTGGGGGCGCTGGCATGGTGCGCGTGCTGGACCTGCCTGCGCTGCTCCAGGCGATCCTGCCTGAGCTACAGCGGCGCGTGGCACGCTCCGAGTTCGCCGCGCGTCGCAGCGACGTGCGGCTGGAGTCGCCGGTTGGGCGGGCAACGCTGCATGCCGATCATGGGCGGGTGGAGCTGGTGGAGGGCACTCCGCCGAACGTGGTCACGCTGCCGTTCCACGCGCTCGGCCCGCTGATTGCAGGCTACCAACCGATCGGGGATCTGCTTGGTCTGTCGGGCGTGTTCGTCTATGGCAGCGAGGCGCAGCGGCTGATCGAGGTGCTGTTTCCCGAAGACTATCCGCACTGGTCGTTTGCGGCGTACTTTAGCTAGGGTGCTGCCAGGTCGACGGAGAACAAAGGAATAAAGGAACAAGGGAATAGCTCGAAGCTTGAAACTTGGAACTTGGAACTCGAAACTTGGAACTTGAAACTCGTAATGTTGTTCAGGAGAACCGCATGATAGGAACGGTAGTGAAGGCCCAAAGTGGGTTTTTCTGGGTGGCGACGGATGAGACGACGCTGCGCTGCACGCTGCGCGGACGACTGAAGAAGAGCCGGGTTGCCAGCGATATTGCGACGCTTGGCGATGCGGTGCGCGTCACGCCGACGATGCCCGGCGAAGGCGCGATCGAAGAGGTGCTGCCCCGTCAGTCGAAGCTGGCGCGGCGCGCGGCGGGGCCGAAAGGCATCTGGAAGGAAGACGTTCTTGTCGCCAATCTCGATCAACTCGTGGCGGTCTTTGCTGTCGCTCAGCCAGAGCCACATCTGCGGATGCTCGACCGATACGTGATCAACGCCGAGCTGAACGATCTCGACGTAGTGATCGTCGCCAATAAATGCGATCTGCGCTCCCGCGACGACGTAGCGGCCTTGTTCGCGCCGTACCAGGCGATTGGCTACACGGTTCTGTTTACCAGCGCACGGCAGGGAGTGGGTGTGGACGAGCTACGGGCGCGGCTGACTGGCAAAATCTCGGCGCTCAGCGGGCCGTCGGGCGTGGGCAAGTCCAGCCTGCTCAACGCGGTCCAGCCCGGCCTGGCGCTGCGCACGGGCGCGGTCAGCAGCGCGGGCGCGAACCTCAACAAAGGACGGCATACCACCGTCGCGCCTGAGCTGATCCCGCTGGTCGGCGGCGGCTATGTGGCGGACACGCCTGGGATTCGTGAGCTGGGCCTGTGGCAGGTGCCGCCGAGCGAGCTGGACTGGGGCTTTCGCGAGTTTCGTCCGTACATCGAGGAGTGCTACTTCCAGCCGTGCAGCCATCTCCACGAGCCAGACTGTGCGGTTCGTGAGGCGATGAATCAAGGCGCGATTGACGAGATGCGCTACGACAGCTATGTCCGCCTGCGTGAGGAGCTGGCTACGGTGGCAGTGGCGCGCTAAACGATCGATAGCCAATAGAGGATGACCTATGACGATGATAGATGTCCAACTGTCGGCGCGTCCGTTTGCTGGCGAGGCCGATTTTCCCGCGATCGTCGAGCTGTGGAATACCTGCGAGGCGGTCGATCAGGTGGGCGAGGGTACCTCTGTCAATCAACTGCGCGTGGAGTTCGCCGATCCCTGGCTCGACACCGAGCGCAACGTACGCCTGTGGGAAGATGCCGACGGCGCGCTGATCGGCTTTGGGCAGATCTGGACGCCCAACTCAGCCGACGAGATCCAGAGCCGCCTGGTATATCAGGTCCATCCCGAACACCGGCAGCGCGGCCTTGAGTCGCAGATCATCGCCTGGGCCGAGGAGCGACTCCGCGATCTCAGCCGCGAGCGCGGGCTACCGGCCAGGCTGGGCTGCGCGGTGCGCGATACGCAGCACGAGGAGTTGGCGCTGATGGAGCGCCACGGCCTGAGCATCGAGCGCTACACCCTGGTGATGGCTCGTCCGCTCGATGAGCTGCCGGAGGCGCAGCTTCCCGCTGGATTTACGCTCCGCGAGGTTAGCGCGGAGGATGGCGCGGCCTGGGTGGAGATGTTCAATCTGTCGTTCATCGACCACTGGAATCACCATCCGCTGACGCTTGAGCGCTGGCAGACGTGGTTTAGCGATCCCGACTATCACCCCGAACTCAATCTGATCGCGGTGGCGGCGGACGGCACCTTCGCGGCGTTCTGCTGGGCCGGGTTCGACCCGACCGAGAACGAGCGCACCGGGCAAGGCCTCGGCTGGGTTCACCTGCTCGGCACGCGGCGCGGCTTTCGCCGAATCGGGCTTGGCCGTGGGATCTTGCTGAGTGGCCTGCACCGCTTGCAGGCGTGCGGCATGAAAACCGTCAGGCTCGGCGTGGACGCGCAAAGCCTGACCGGGGCAACCCGGCTGTATGAGGCGGCGGGCTTCGATCGCGTGCAGACCTGGGCCAAGTTTACCAGGGATCTGAAGCTCGACGCCGCCTAACACGATCAATTTGTGCATAACCTGGAGCTGACTGTGGCGACACTAACGATGCGCCCCTACGTGGGCGAGGATGATCTGCCGCACATCGTCGATCTGATCAACGCCTGTGAGGCGGTCGATAAGATGGATTTCGGCACGTCGATCGCCGAGAAGCGCGAGGAGCTAAGCGACCCGACGCTCGATCTGGTCCGCGACGTTAGTCTGTGGGCAGATGCCGATGGGGCGCTGATTGGATATGCGCAGATCGGTATTCCGCTGCTCGGCGATGATCTGACGGGCTACGTGTGGTTCAGGGTGCATCCTGCCGCGCGCGGCTGCGGCGTCGAGACGGAGATATTCACCTGGGCGAGCGCGCGGCTGCGTGAGGTTGGGCGGCAGCGCGGCGTCACGGTCGTGCTGCGGACCGGCTCGATCTCGACCAATGTCGATCGGATCGCGATGCTGGAGCAGCATGGATTCAGGCCGGTACGCTATTTTCTGGATATGACGCGCCCGCTCTCCGAGCCGCTGCCGGAGCCGGAGTTTCCGGCGGGCTTTACGCTGCGGCACCTGGCCGGGCCGCACGAAGTGCCCGCGTGGGTGGACATGTTCAACCTGTCGTTCATCGACCACTGGAACCATCACGATCTGACGGTCGAGCAGCGCATGCACTGGCTGACCGAGTCGCACTACCGCGCTGAGGATGACCTGATCGCGGTGGCGGCGGATGGCACCTTTGCGGCGTTCTGCAAGTGCCTGATCAACCCTGAGCAGAACAAGCGCACAAGCCGCCACGAAGGCTTGATCTCGCTGCTGGGCACGCGCCGGGGGTATCGCAAGCTTGGATTGGGCCGCGCGATGCTGCTGGCTGGCCTGCGGCGACTCGCGGCGGATGGTCTGGATACGGCGCTGCTTGGCGTGGATGCGGATAGTCCCACGGGCGCAACCCGACTCTACGAATCGGCTGGCTTCCGCGAGTACCGCACATCGATCGCCTTTGACAAAGCGATCTAGCGCAGTGCGGTGCTCATGCGGCGTATGCCATACGCTGCGACGGAGTCTATAAATCTGCAAGCCGCTGTGGAACGCCCCAAGCGTACCGGGCGCGATGAAGGAGCCAGCTATGACACCCACGACTCGGCCTGAGATTGTGCCTGGAACACGCATTTTCTTAACTACCCTGCTCAAAGAGGACGTGCCGCTGATGACGGCATGGTTCAACGACCTGGAGACGACGGCCTACCTGGGCATGGTTGGCACCTTCTTTCGGATCGAGCAGGAGCAGGAGTGGTACGACAACCTTGCCAGGCAGACCGATCAGGTGGTGTTTGGCATCGTCGTGCGCGAGACGCAGCGGATCATCGGCTCGGTGTCGCTGATGCATATCGACCACGCGCACGGTAGCGCCGAGCTAGGCATTCTGATCGGCGATAAGACGGCGTGGGGCTGCGGCTACGGCTCCGAGGCGGTACGGCTGATGGCGGAGTACGGCTGCTTTTTCAAAAATCTATCCAGCATCTGTCTGTGGTTTGTCGCATTCAACGAGCGCGGGCATCGGGCGTATCGCAGGGCTGGCTTTCGCGAGGTGGGCCGCTGGCGCAAGAGCTATTGTATCGGCGGCGAGCGCTACGACAGGGTGCTGATGGATGTGACGCGCGATGAGCTTGACCTATCGCGGATGAGCGGGATGGTCAGGTTGCTAGGAGAACATGGCAATGCTGAAGGGTGAGCATATCATCCTGCGGCCTTTCCGCGAGGAGGACTTCGACGCCTGGTATCGAATGATGGCCTACAACGTCGAGGTAGCGCTGTTGGGAAGGGGTACGTGGGTGCCTTATACGGCTGAGGCGGCGCGTCAGCGCTGGCACTTCATCCAGAACGCCTCGCCGGACAGCGAAGTTCATTTTGCGGTCGATCACGATGGACGCTGTATCGGCTCGATCTCGCTCAAGCACATCGACCGGCGCTCGCAGCACGCCTGGCTTGGGATCGTGCTGCACGGCGAGCAGCTTGGACGAGGCTACGGACGCGACGCGCTCCGCACGCTGCTGCGCTGGGCGTTTGTGATCGAAAACTACCATCGGATCTCGCTGGAGACGTGGGCGACGAACGAGCGCGCGCTGCGCTGCTACCGGGCGGCGGGCTTTGTCGAGGAAGGACGCATGCGCGAGGCCATCTGGGTTGCGGGCAAACATATCGATACCGTCCAGATGGGCGTGCTGCGCCGCGAATGGCTGGAGCGCCATTCAGGGAGCTGAACATGTTACGAGGCGAAAAAGTACTCTTGCGCGCTGTCGAGCGTGACGATCTTAAAACCTTGCACGCGCTGGAGCGCGATCTCGATCTGGTGCTGCTGGCCGACGGCAACTGGCAGCCGATCCCGCTGGCGACGATCGAGAAGGACTTTGATAAACATGTCGAGAACGAAGATCGAAGCTGGTTCGTGATCGAGGTCGACGGCAAGGTGATCGGCTCAGTGGGGCTGCATCATCGCGATCGACGGATCGGCGCGTCGGCGTTCGGCATTGCGATCTACGAGCGCGACTACCTCGGCAAAGGCTACGGACGCGACGCGATCGACGTGCTGCTGCGCTGGGCCTTTCTGGTGCAAAACTTCCGCCGCATCTGGCTCGAAACGTGGTCGGTCAACGAGCGGGCGATCCGCTGCTACCGCGCGGTAGGCTTTGTCGAAGAAGGCCGTCTGCGCGAGCAGGCCTATTTTAACGGCTCCTACTACGACGTAGTGCTCATGGGCATGCTGCGCTCGGAGTGGGAGGCGCGGCGCAACCGCTAGATCGCGCGGTTGTGCCCGCTCAATCGAGAACGTATCACGCAGGGCTCTGCCTGAGCCCCTTGGAGATCTGTATGACTGTAGCTGGACTTGGACGCTCGCTATTCCGCGAGACGAAGGCATCGTATGCGTTTGTCGAGCGCAACATCAACCTTGTGAAGCGCTACTGGGGCTGGGAGGTTGTCTTCCTGCTCTACTCGATCGTCAACGCGCTGTCGATCACGTTCATCGCCAAGGCATCGCCCGAAATTACCGGCGTCGAGTTCACGTCGGCGAAGGTCGATGCGTTCATCCTGTACCTGCTGGTTGGAACGCTGGTCTGGAACTATCTGGCGGTGGTCTTCGACGCGATCAGCGAAACGATCACCTGGGAGCGCTGGGAAGGCACGATCGAGTACACCTTCATGGCTCCGATCTCGCGGCTGACGCATCTGCTGGGCGCGACGCTCTTCGCGATCCTGTACGGCGTGCTGCACACGGCGGTCATTCTGGCCGTAGTCTCGTTCTTCTTTGATGTCAGCCTGGCGCAGGCCAACTTTGTCGGCGCGATGGTGCTGCTGATCGTCGGCAGCCTCTCGTTTGTGGGCATGGGCATCTTCGCGGCGGTGCTGCCGCTGCTCTTTCCTGAGCGCGGCGCGCAGATGACCAACGTGATTAAAGCGCTGATCCTGCTGGTGTCGGGCGTGTACTTTCCAATCGCGGTCTTGCCGGGCTGGATGCAGACGATCAGCCTGCTCTCACCCGCGTACTATGTGCTGGCCGGGATGCGCGAGGCGCTGCTGGCAAATGCCAGCGTCCTGAGCCTGGCGCAGGCGTATGTGCTGCCGCTGCTGATCATCGGTCTGATCGCGGTGCCGTCCGGCCTGTGGGTCTTTATCACCGCTGAGCGCTTCGCCAAGCGCACCGGGCGGCTGAAGCGCAACGGGTAGCGCGGGGAAAGAAGACCCAAGAACCGGGTACCCTTTGGGCACACCCAGAACAAGGAGTAACAACACCAGCTCACGGTTTGCGCCGTGGGCTGTGTTGTTGATCCGAGCCGATCGATGCTTGAGAAACGTGGTGCGCTGCGGTATAGTTGAGTGATCAAAGATACGAAAGGCGACAGCTATGCCTGTGATGATACAACTGACCAGCGCCGCGCATGGCGGCAATAAGGCGTGCGGCGGCAGCGCGTGTAGCGTCGGCCAGTGCGGCGTCGATTGCGACTGTGGCTGCCCGTACACGGGAATGGACGAGAAAGGCAAGATCGAAGAGATCGCGGCGGTCGAGCAGCGCTACCCGAACGAGTGGCTGGCGTTTGTGATCCCGCCGGGCGAAGACGAGTACGTTCCTGAGCGCGGCATGCTCGTGGTCCACTCGCCCGACGACAACGAGGTCTGGGATGCCGTCAACCGGATCACGCAGAATCAGGTGGTGCATGTCTACTTCAACGGCTCGCTGACCGACGAGTATCTCGACTGGGCCGAGACGAAGCCCGCGCCAGTCGGCGCGCGGGTTGCGCCGTTCACGCCGCCAGCACAGATCCCGCACACGGTCTTCGGCGATAAGGACATGATCCCGCTGATGGGCTAGCTGCTCTGTGATATAGCGAACTTGGTGTATGATTGCCGCCGGTCCCAATTCAGCGATATATGCTGGAGGGGCTGGCGGCAGTTGTATTGCGCAGCGATCGGGGTATCCTGATCGCTGAACTGCTGGCATGTCGTATGCAACTATACCGCCAGCCGCCTCGTAGTGAGGACGGCTAGAACGTGGTGCTTGACGACGACATCACCGCGTTACGTTCAGCATCGCAGGCTCACATGCGGCGAACAATGATAAAGGAGCACAGGTACATGGCGCGACCGATCAGTTCCAACAATCGCTTGACACGCTGGCTGCTCGGAGACCAGCCCAAGGAGATGGAAGGGCCGTATGAGAAGGAGCGCGAGCACCATACGCATCCCTGGTGGCAGGTGATGTGTCTCACGGGCGTGGATTACTTCTCCACGCTTGGCTATCAGCCCGGCATCGCCGCGCTGGCGGCGGGTGCGCTCTCGCCGCTGGCAACGATTGTGCTGGTGCTGCTGACGCTCTTCGGCGCGCTGCCAATGTATAATCGCGTCGCAGCCGAAAGCCCGCACGGCGACGGCTCGATCTCGATGCTTGAGCGCCTGCTCTCATGGTGGCAGGGCAAGCTGTTTGTTCTGTGTTTGATCGGCTTCGTTACCACCAGCTTCATTATCACGATCACCCTCTCCGCCGCCGACGCGACCGCGCATATTATTGAAAATCCGCTGGTTCCTCGCTGGCTCGATCATCCGGTCGCCGTGACGATCGTGCTGATCGCATTGCTCGGCGCGGTCTTCCTTAAAGGTTTCAAGGAGGCGATCGGAATCGCGGTTGGCGTGGTAGCCGCCTACATCGCGCTGAGCCTGGTCGTCGTCGGCGTTGGACTGTACCAGATTGTACAACACCCGGAGGTGCTGACGAACTGGCAGCGTGCGCTGTTCACGACTCACGGCAATATTTTTGTGATGATCGGCACGGCCCTGATCCTGTTTCCAAAGCTCGCGCTTGGGCTCTCCGGCTTCGAGACGGGTGTGGTCGTGATGCCGCTGGTGCGAGGCTATCCCGGCGACACCGACGAGCGGCCTGTAGGGCGCATCCACAATACGCGCAAGCTGCTGATGGGAGCGGCGCTGATTATGAGCGTGATGCTGATTTCGAGCAGCTTTATCACCACGCTGCTGATACCGCCCGCCGAATTTCTGGAAGGCGGCGAGGCCAACGGTCGCGCGCTGGCGTATCTGGCCCATCATTACCTGGGCGACATCTTTGGCACGCTCTACGACCTCAGCACGATTGCGATCCTGTGGTTTGCCGGTGCCTCGGCAATGGCCGGTCTGCTGAATATTGTGCCGCGCTATCTGCCGCGCTATGGCATGGCGCCGGAGTGGGCGCGCGCTACTCGTCCGCTGGTGTTCATCTTCACGGCGGTCTGCTTCGTCGTCACCTACCTCTTTCGGGCAGATGTGGACGCGCAGGGCGGCGCGTATGCCACCGGCGTGCTGACCCTGATGGGCTCGGCGGCGGTCGCGGTAACGCTGTCTGCGTGGCGTGAGCGTCAGCGATGGCTGACGCTGGCGTTCGGCCTGATTACGCTGATCTTTATCTACACAACCCTGGTGAACGTCGTCGAGCGGCCCGATGGCATCAAGATCGCCGCCTTCTTCATCGGCGCGATCATTGTCACCTCGCTGATCTCGCGGGTCTGGCGCTCGACCGAGCTACGGACCGAGCGGGTCGAGATCGATCCGGTGGCCGAGCGCTTTCTCAATGAGGTTGGCAGGCGCGAGATTCGGCTGATCGCCAATCAGCTGGATGCGGGCGATGTGCAGGAGTATTACCTCAAGGAGAAGGAAGTGCGCGAGGATACGCACCTGCCGCCGAACGAGCCGATTCTGTTTCTGGAGGTGACGGTCTGCGACGCCTCGGAGTTCGAGGATGTGCTCGAAGTCAAAGGCGTAGAGGTTGGCGGCTACCGCATTCTGCGCGCCGAAAGCTCGGCGGTGCCCAACGCCATCGCTTCGTTTCTGCTGCATCTCCGCGATCGAACCGACCGCACTCCGCACGTCTACTTTGGCTGGACGGAGGGCAATCCGGTCAAGTATCTGCTGCGCTTTATCCTCTTCGGCGAGGGCGACATCGCGCCGGTGACGCATGAGATCCTGCGCCGGGCCGAGCCTGATCCTGAGCGGCGTCCGGCGGTTCATGTCGGCGGGTAGATAGAGGTTGACATAATCCTATCGAGGGCATGTGCCGGAGCGGGCGCATGCCCTGCCGTATGCTGCGCGGTTTGGTGGTACGATAGGCCAGACGCGACCAAGGAAAGGAGCAGCGGTGCAGGCGGTCTGCTTACACGTCAAAGACGAGATCGAGGCGGTCTTACGCCGCAATCCATTTGTCCATCTCTACGCGCTCGGCGATCTTGACGATTTCTTCTGGCAGCACACCACGTGGTACGGCCTGAGGCAGAACGAGCAGATCCAGCATGTTGTGCTGCTCTACTCCGGCACGTCCGTGCCCACGCTGCTAGCGTTTAACGAGGAGCCGGTAGCGCTGATGCCGATGCTGCTGCGGTCGATCCTGCCGCTGCTTCCGCGACAGGTGTACGCGCATCTCAGCCCCGACGTGATTCCGGTCTTTGCCGAAGATTACCACGTGCAGCAGCACGGGCTGCACTACAAGATGGCGCTGACACGGCCCACACACCTGAGCGGCATCGACATATCGGAGGCGGCGCTGCTATCGGCGGCGGATCTCGATGATCTGACCGCGCTCTACCAGGCGAGCTATCCCGGCAACTGGTTCGACCCGCGTATGCTGGAAACCGGCCACTACTACGGCATTCGGCGCGGCGACCGGCTGGTCAGCGTGGCGGGCGTGCATGTATACTCGCGGCACTACCGCGTCGCGGCGCTCGGCAACGTTACCACGCATCCGGAGCTACGCGGGCAGGGCCTCGGCACGCGGGTCTGCGCCAAGCTGTGCCACGCGCTGCTGGAGACGGTCGATCATGTTGGGCTGAACGTGAAGGCGGATAACGCCAGCGCGCTGGCCTGCTACGAGCGGCTCGGCTTCGAGCGCGTCGCGGTGTACGACGAATGTATGCTCACGTTGCAGCAGCGCGCGCCGACCGTGGCTTGATGTTGCACCAGCGGACGCGCCGAATAGACGTATAATGTAGTCGTGATGAAACGTTGTCAGGTGCATTGGCTAGGCCAGATCGGATATACCGAGGCGTGGGCGCTGCAAAAGGAGCTGGCAGCGCAGCGCGCGGCGGATCGGATCGACGATACGCTGCTGCTGCTGGAGCATCCGCACACCTACACCTTCGGTAGTCGCGGCAGACGCGCGCACGAGCATCTGCTGGTACCACGGGCTGAGCTGGAAGCTGCGGGCGTTGCGGTGCTGGATGTGGATCGAGGCGGCGATGTGACGTATCATGGTCCCGGCCAGCTCGTCGGCTATCCGATCCTGCGGCTGGCGGAGCATCACCTCGATGCCGTCAGCTACATGCGCGCGCTTGAGGCGGTGCTGATCGCCGTGTGCGCGGGCTATGGCCTGGCTGCGGCGCGTGTGCGCCATCTCACTGGCGTCTGGGTGGGCGACGAGAAGCTGGCGGCGATTGGTACGAAAGTCGATGTGCATGGCATCACGCAGCATGGGTTCGCGCTGAACGTCACGACCGATCTCGGCTACTTCGCCAAGATCGTGCCGTGTGGGATTCGCAACAAGGGCGTCGGCTCGATCGGCGCGCTGGTGGGGCGGCACGTGGCGCTGGATGAGGTGGTGGAGCGTACCGTCGCCGCGTTTGGACAGGTCTTTGATGTGGAGATGATCGCGGGGGACGGAAGAACAAGAGAACAAAAGAACAAAGGAACAAGATATCAGGGGGCGAGGGTCAGGGGTCGGGAAGAGAACTCCAAACTTGGAACTTTGAACTTTGAACTTTGAACTCGAAACTCGGAACGAGGATAGAATGGCTGATATACAACTGCTCGACAAGCCCAAGGCGCGTCTGCAGCGCCCGCCGTGGCTCAAGGCGAAGATGCCCGCCGGTGAGAACTACGAAGACGTGTACCAGTTGATGCGCGACCTCGGCCTGCACACAGTCTGTGAGGAGGCGCATTGTCCCAATATCGGCGAGTGCTGGAACTTTCGCACCGCGACGTTTTTGCTGCTGGGCGATACATGTACGCGCGGCTGCCGCTACTGCGCGATCGGCAAGGGCAAGCCGCAGGCGCTCGACGAGGACGAGCCGGAGCGCGTGGCGCGGGCCGTGCAGCATCTCAAGCTGCGCCACGCGGTGCTCACCTCGGTCAACCGCGACGATCTGCCTGACGGCGGCGCGCATATCTTCGCCGAGTCGATCCGGCTGATCCGCGAGTACATCCCCGGCTGTAACGTCGAGGTGCTGATCCCCGACTTCATGGGCGATGCGCAGGCGCTTCGGATGGTGCTTGAGGCGCGGCCCGATGTGCTCAACCATAACATCGAAACCGTCAAGCGGATTTTCCCGCGCTTCCGCCCCAAGGCGACCTACGAGCAATCGCTGATTCTGCTGCATCGGGCGCGGCGCTTCGATGCCAATCTGCGCACCAAGAGCGGCCTGATGGTCGGCGCGGGCGAGACGATCGACGAGGTGTTGCAGGTGATGGACGATGTGCGCAGCGTGGATGTGGACGTGCTGACGATCGGGCAGTATCTACCGCCCGCCAGCGATTACTGGCCGCTGGATCGCTACTACACGCCTGACGAGTTTGCCTTCTTGAAGCAGGAGGGCCTCAAGCGCGGCTTCAAGCACGTCGAGTCCGGGCCGCTGGTGCGCTCGTCGTACCATGCGCATGAGCATGTGCAGAATGAGGTTGCGGCGTAGCGAGTACAAAGCATACCGGAGCAAAGAACAGAGAACAGCAACCGCATGTTCTCTGTTCTTTGCTTGTCCCGCTTACTTCAGCGCCTCGACGATCTGCCGTACGTCGAAGCGCATCATCTTGATGTAGGTATCGCCCTCGCTACCCGCAGGACCGAGCGCATCCGTGTAAAGCGTGGTGACAACCTTGACGCCCGCCTCGCTGGCAACCTGTTCGGCCAGGCGCGGGTTAACCGTGTTCTCGGTAAAGACCGCCGGTACGCGCTGCTCCTCGATCAGGCGGACCAGTTGCGCGATCTGCTGCGCCGAAGGCTCCTGCTCCGTAGAAACGCCCTCAAAGACGTTGCCGACGACCTCGAAGCCGTAGCGCTTGGCGAAGTAGCCAAAGGTATCGTGGTTGGTGATCAGCTTGCGGCGCTCGGCGGGAACCCCCGCGACCTGCGCGACGATCTCGGCATCCAGTTGCCTGAGCTGCTCGATGTACGCGGCGGCGTTGGCGTCGTACGCGCTCCCGCTGGCCGGATCGACCTGCTTAAGACCGTCGCGGATATTTTCGACGTAGCGCATCGTGTTTTGCACATCGAACCACATATGCGGATCGCCCTCCGCGTGCTCGTCCTCGTCGGCGTGCTTGCCCTCGTCGGCGTGCTCGTCTCCGCTGGCGAGCGGCGTGATGCCCTGCGTCGCCGCGACGATCGGACGCGATCCACCGGCATTGCGCGTTAGCTCTTCGAGCCAGGCTTCGAGGCCTAGCCCATTCTCGAACACGATCTGCGCCTCAGCAATCGCCTGCACGTCGCTTGGCGTGGGCGCGTAGGTGTGCGGATCGGTGCCGGGCGGCAGCAGCACATGCACGTTGACGCGCTCGCCGCCGACGTTCTTGACCAGATCGGCGATGATGCTGGTGGTGGCGATCACATTGACGGCGCTGCTGCCAGTCGCGGCGGCGACGCCGGTAGACCGCGCAGGCAGACCCTCCGCGCCGCTGAGAGATGTATTGGGGCTGCCGCACGCGGCCAGGAGGCCGCAGCAGAGCACGAGCGCGAGCCAGCGTCTCCAGCCAATTATCGAAAGCATGGTCTTCTCCAAATGATATGCTGTATCAATAGCTTGAGTACTATACGTGTATCGGCTGGTTTCGTCAAGCAGGGCATTGATGGATCGTATCAGGGAGCGGCCTATAGGCGTGATGAGGCGCGGCGCCTGTGGCTGCACCATGAGACGACCAAGCGCCTGCACCGAAGCAGGTGCCTGGTCAATTATCTTGTGGTGGGGTGTTCATCAGGAGGGCGATCGTGCGCGGGAGCGTCCACGGCGTGTACGTCTGGAGCGAGCGGCAGGCAAACGCGGAACGTGCTACCGACTCCCTCGGTGCTATCGACGGTGATCGTGCCGCCGTGCAGCGTGACGATCTTGTGAGCGACATACAGCCCCACGCCAACACCGCCGATATGATTCGGCTTGACATTAGCGGCGCGGTAGAAGCGTCGAAAGATCAGCGGCAGGGCATCGCTGGGAATGCCAATGCCCTGATCGGCAACCGTCAGGCAGAGCATCGCCGGAATTTGTGATTCCAGGCCATCGCTGACACTCAACTGCACATCGATCGGGCCGCCATGCGGGCTATACTTGATCGCGTTGTGGAGTAGATTCTGCACCACTTGCTCTAGCCGCAGCGGATCGCCGTGAACCAGCAGCATCCGCTTGGTGTTCCGCCTCAGCTTCAGCGTGTGATGCTCCAGCGTCGATTGTATCTCGCCGACAATCCGCTGGACGAGCACTCCCAGATCGACGCTCTGTTGATCAAGCGTAAGCTGGCCCGTCTGAATCCGCGACAGATCGAACATGGAGCCGATCAGTTGATTGAGGCGCGTCGCCTGCTCAAATAGGATCTGCAATGCGCGGTCGTCGCGCCCACCGGCACCACCATCGCGCTTGATGCGGCGCTGGAGCACCTGGGTATAGCCCATGATCGAGGTGATGGGTGTTTTAAGCTCGTGAGCAGCCAGCGATAGAAACTCATCCCGCGTGCTGATCGCCAGCCGTGCCTCCTGGTAGAGCCGCGCATTGTCCATAGCTATCGCTGCCTGGGCGGCCAGCCCCACCACGAGCCGCTCGGCGCGCGCGGTAAAGACTCCCGGCTCGGAATGACCAAAGAACAGCCCGCCGATAATTTCGCCGGAGCGGGAGACGACGGGAACGGCCAGATAGCTTGTCACCGGCAAGTGTCCGGGCGGCATGCCCGCATAGGGCCGATTGCTGCCGTAGCGCGGATCTTCGCGCACGTTGTCCAGCCGAATCACGCGCTCGCCGCGAAAGGTCGGGCCGAAGATCGGCGTGTTGCGGGGCATGGGAAATGTGGCAAACGCCTCGTAGGGCGCGCCCGAAAGGGTATAGAGTGTATAGCGCTCGCCGACCTGATCGACGACATTATAAAAAAACGCTCCAAATTGCGCGTCGATCAGCTCGGTAGCCGCATCGGTGACGATCTGCACCAGCTT